>DATFRK010000286.1:0-8199 GCA_035263325.1 Pyrinomonadaceae bacterium
CTTTGACATACCGGAATACACCGCCGAGGTAACAGCAGTCGGTGCGGTGCGACTACTCGAAGCAATTCGTGAAACCGGCATCAAGCCCAGGTTTTACCAGGCGTCCTCGTCAGAATTGTACGGACAAGTCGTAGAAACACCGCAAACAGAAACGACGCCCTTTCATCCTCGCTCGCCTTATGCCTGCGCGAAGGCCTACGCCTACTACATTACGGTAAACTACCGGGAGGCTTACGGACTTTTTGCCTGCAATGGCATCCTATTTAATCACGAGTCTGAACGTCGCGGGGAAACGTTCGTATCGCGCAAGATTACCAGGGCGGCAACCCGCATCAAGTTGGGCCTGCAAGAGAAGCTTTACCTGGGAAACCTCGACGCGCGACGTGATTGGGGTTATGCGGGCGACTATGTGAGGGCCATGTGGTTGATGATGCAAGCCGACAAACCCGATGACTATGTAATTGCTACCGGGGCCACGCATTCGGTGCGCGACTTTCTCGACGAGACTTTCGGTTATCTTGATCTCGACTGGACCAGGTACGTGGAAATTGATCCGCGTTACTATCGTCCCACGGAAGTTGATCTACTTCAGGGTGACGCGAGCAAGGCGCGCCGAGAACTTGGCTGGGAGCCCCAGGTGTCCTTCAAACAAATGGTGCAAATGATGGTCGACCACGACCTGAAAATTGCCCGCAACTCCTGAGGGTAACCCCCATTAACGTGAGTAGCAGCGAATCACTCTTAGACAAGCGAGTACTGGTCACCGGCGGTACTGGATTCCTGGGCAGTCGGCTGATTGCCCGGCTCAAGGCGCGCGGCTACAAACACGTGGTGCCTGTGTTGCACTCCGAGTTTGACCTGGTGCATGACCACGATGTCGAACGACTCTACCGTGAATTGCGGCCCCAGATACTCATTCACCTGGCCGCCGTTGTCGGTGGCATTGAAGCTAACAGTAAGAACCCCGCCCGCTTTTTTTATGAGAACTTGATGATGGGAATGAACCTCATCGAAGGTGCGCGGTTTGCGGGGCTGGAGAAGTTTGTCCAGATAGGAACCGTCTGCTCTTATCCCAAGTTCACCCCGGTGCCATTCAACGAGGATGATTTATGGAATGGCTATCCCGAAGAAACTAACGCTCCTTATGGTGTCGCCAAGAAAGCACTCCTGGTTGGCGCCCTGGCTTATCGTGAGCAGTACGGACTGAATGCCATCTACTTGCTGCCGGTCAATCTGTATGGACCAGGAGACAATTTCGACCCCCGGTCGTCACACGTTATTCCCGCATTGATCAAGAAGTTTGTGGAAGCGCAGGAAACGAACGCCAGCCAGGTCGAAGTATGGGGCAGCGGAACGGCCACGAGAGAGTTTTTGTATGTAGAAGATGCCGCTGAAGGGATTGTCCTGGCCACGGAAAGGTACGATGGGGCCGAACCAGTGAACCTGGGCTCCGGACAGGAAATCTCAATTCGCGATCTGGCCACTCTCATTCAAAAGGAAGTCGGCTTTTCAGGCGAAGTGGTCTGGAATGCGTCGAAGCCTGACGGGCAACCGCGCCGGTTCTTGAACACAGAAAGAGCCGCGAGGTTTTTCGGGTTTAGAGCCCAAATGGATTTCAGCGAAGGTTTGCGCAAGACAATCGAGTGGTACCGGACCTGGCGGGCTACACAGTCTGAAGTGGTCAGGCAGACCTGATCGATCTTCCTTGAAAGAATCCTCTCATTCTCCCCAAGCTTCAGCTTGGGGTTACGAGCAACATCCGAAATCCTTAAACCATTTCAATGGTTTCCCTGTGTCTCGAATGGATGATCCGCGTGTGGCGTCGATAGACCATTAAACTGGTTACTGAGGTTTGGCGGTGCGCTAATCCCCAAAGCTAAAGCTTGGGGTGAATGAAACGCTCAATCAAAAATCGGCAAGCGCAAATCAAGAATGTGCGGTACCGATTGTGTGACCGGTGAGTTTTGTGATTCGAGTCGCGATCTCAGCGACCGTTACTCCCGCAAAGACAAACAACAACGCTTGCATTGGTAAGCCATAGCGAATCTCCGAATGAAGTGAGGATCCCACCACCAGGTAATAAAGAATAGTGCTGAGCAACATCGTCGTAATACGCCAATCGCGCTTGAATCCAATGCCAATGCCGACGAGCATCAGCGGCAACGCACAATACCGCAACACGCTTTGCACCATCCCCAGCCCAGTTACAAACACTGCCACCACTCCACCTTGCCTCGACTCAGGCAAACATTTAGTGCTCGTCACGTTAATTCCCGCGCTGCCATAGAACCGCTGAGGTGTGCCGGCAAACTTGAGCACCCCGGCCATTCGTCGCAGCATTACACCGGCATACCAAACCGGGTGTGAACTAATAACCGCAAAGGCCTTGCGTGCTCGTTCTCTATCGCGACGCACGCCGTCGGGATAGTAAAGACTGAACGGCTCCCCTGCCGCGACACCCACTGCCTTCCGTTCTTGTTCAAGCAAAGCAGCGTCGCCGTAGACTGCGCCGAACTCAGTCGCGCGGTTGGTCTCGCCTATTCCCTCCCAAAGGTTAGTGCCAGCTCCCAGGCCCGTTGGGGTGAAGACGTGGAACGCTACCGCGTTGCGGATCAATAGCGGCGTCACCAACACCACGAAGCCGAGTACTACCGCCAGCGAAAACAGCATTCGTTCGCGCCACCTTGCTTGCACGAGGACCAACGCTGCCACCCAGAACACCGGAAGTAAGATTGCATTTCCTCTAAACCAACATGAGAGGCCCAGTAGAATGCCGGCGAACAAGGCAAGCAACAGATTTTTACGTTTCAGCGCTGAAAGCAGTAGCCAAACAGCGCCCAGCACGACCCAACTTGTTGGGGCATCAGCCATCGGTACCGCACCATATAGCGCTAACAGCGGTGAGAGAGCGGCGAGAAATCCAGTCGCCATTCCTACTTGCCAGTTAAAGGCCAGCGAGGCTATGGCCACGAGTAGCAGCACAGAAAAAGAGTCGAGCACCCATTGCACGCGCTGCACACTGGCCGGCGAGCGCTCACCGGTCAACTTGTAGACGAGCGCCAACCACACTGGATAACCCGGTGGATAAATGGCCGCTTGGGTTTGCGCAGGATCATCGATCAAGAAAATCGACGACTTGTGATCGAGAATGTCTTGTGCCTTCCGGTCAAAGTAAGCGTAACTGCCAAATTGGAACCAGCCGGGATCGGTTAGATGTTCGCGGATGAAATAGGCAGTGAGTCCGCGCACCGCAAAGGACAAGGTGAGGATAACAAGCAGAGGAATGAGTCTCCGTTTGTTATTTAGCATTGGTCACAGTTTCTCACTGGGCCAGACGCGGCAAAGGGCTTTCACTTCGTGGCAGTGACAATGACATTCCAACCAAATCGCCGGCGCAGAAACCTGAACACGGAATCCGAGACCAGTGGACCAAGAAAACGCAACTCCTGCCGCGTGAGTTGATCGACTTCTATCGCCACGTCCGAGAACATCGAAAACAACTGCCGCGCCTGCTTGCGGCTGTAGACCTTAACTAACGGTCTCGCTTCATGTTCACTATACTCAACAAAACGACTCATGATCTCCTTTGTGCCTTGCCCCCGCAGGAAATCACCATGCACAACGCCGCGTCGCAGGACGACGTCGCCCCAGTAGTTGAGCGAGTCACGATGATAAAGCATCACCTTGGCAATCCCGCCCTTTCGCAATACCCGGTGTACTTCGCGAATCGCGCCGGCTGTATCCGGCGTGTGATGTAACACCCCGTTCGAATAGACCACGTCAAAACTCTCAGACTGGAAAGGCAGCACCTCACCATCGGAGATCATGAAGGCGCCGCTGTATCCATAGAGGGCGAACCTTTGGCGCGTAATCTCTACTGACCGCGGCGTGAGATCGATGGCCGTGCAGCGCGATCCGGAGCGGGCAAACTGCAACAAATCGGTACCCATGCCACAGCCAATTTCCAGCAACCTCGCCCCGGAAAACTGATCAAAACCCATGACCTCGGGCATCCACGGTGCATATTCCTGGTAACGGTACCTTTCAATCGCATCGAAAAACTCCCTGGTACCTAACTCATGTTCGCGTGCTGTGGAGGCGCCACACGGATCCTGACTCCACTGTTCGCGCGCGCGAAGTTTATCTTCCGCCAGTTTTGGGTTTGCCTGAGCCATTGCTAATTGCCAATTGTTGATTGCCGATTGCCGATTGGCGTTCAGCAAACAATTTCGAATCTGTTCAGACTTCCGGCCTCGAGCTTAATGACGCATATGCCGCCAGCACGCGCTGCGCATTCTGTTTCCAGGTGTGACGCTGAATGGCGACCTCCCTGGCGTTATCGCCGAGACGCTGTCGTAACGCACTGTTTTCCACCAGGCTAACGATGGCAGCGCTCAATTCTCCCACATTTCCCGGCTCTACTAATAAGGCCGTGTCTTTGTGTTCCAGCACTTCGCCAATCTGCCCCAGCCGGCTGGCTACGATGGCCTTGCCCATCGCCATGTATTCAAACAGTTTTGTGGGGGAACCGAAGAACTCGCTACCGTCAGTCAATGGCACATGAGGCGCCACCAGGATGTCGCACGCATCGAGCAAAGACGGTACCTGGGAATGTTCAACTGCTCCGGTAAAGATCACGCGACCGCTGGCACAGTCGTCCGCAAGCATTGCCTGCATTTCAGCCTGCAAACTTCCCGCGCCCACCAACAGAAAGCGAACGGGAGTGGTCTGGGGAATAGTCTTGATTGCCTTAGCCAACTCCAAAACGCCGTGCCAGGGACCGAAACTACCGACGAACCCCACGACAACCTCCCGGTCGTTAATCTGCAAATCGCCACGAACTCGTTGGCGTTCTGCTCCGGGCTTGAAAAGATCAGGGTCAACACCGTTTGGATTGACAATGATCTTCTGGGGATCGACGCCTAGCTTTTCCAGGTTGCGCCGCTCCACGTCCGAGACAACAAAAATGCGGGTCGCAGCACTCAGGTTCAGTCTCTCAAAACGCTCCAACAAATCCAGCCGGCCCACGTGGTCCCAATGTCGACCCACCCAAACTTCGGAGCCGTTGTACTCGAGGAAGAGGGGCCGCCGAGTTCGCAGTGTAGCCACCACCCCAGCCCAACCAAAACGAGCGTAGCGCTGATAAATAAAGTCCGGTTGCGCGCGTTCGATGAGCGGCAACGCCCCGCGCGTGAAGCCAAAGTTATGCTGAATATCGAAAAGCGCTCTCGTGCCTCCCGACGTGTGTGGTGAGATGACGGTGAGCGGCGCCTTGGCTTCGTTAAACCCGGCCAGCTGATCGTTGCTGATCACGTCAACCTGCGCACCGAGTTCACAAAGTGCTTCCACCACGCCTTTGATATGACTGGCGGCCCCACCCATCTGTGTGCCTGGTCCAGGTGTCGAACGTAGATAGACAATCTTAGGCCTCTCGGAGAGATGCGCCAGAACCGGCGCAGCCTGTTTGACCTGGATCTCCAGACGCAACAATTGGCGGCGCGCGCGCGCGAACACTGAGGCGCTCAGAATCGCCTCTTGACTCAACCGGGCTGGAGCACCAAAAAGAAGACTCGCGCGCGATTTTCTCAACCAGCCACCGTGCGCATCAATCATTAGCACCTCACGCGCGCCGGCCAGGGCACCAAACAACATGAAAAGATTCTGTCCTCTTTGCCAGGCCAGGCGTTCAGTCGCGATGACAAAAACATCCGGGTGTCGCGAACGAAGCAGCCCCAACCGCTCTGTCAAAGACCCTGTTTCAATCTCGCTGCGGGAAACAGTTTCAATCGCGGCAGCGGGGTAACGCGTAGCGAGCCTTTCGCAAGCGCGATCAAGATCGCCGCTGAGCGCCAGGATTAGCACCTTCATCGCGAGCCTCGAAGTGAGGTGACCATCCGGGTCCCTAGCCAGAACAACTGTCGCAACTCATCGCGGCGCAACAGGAAAATGTTGCTCCATGATCTTTGCGTGGTTAGTCGGAAGCGAATTGCGACCAGCGCAAATATGAGGCCGTAGCTGACTGCGGAAACAACTGCAGCCCCGCGAGCACCGTATTGCGGCACCACCGCAAAGACCAGGACAACATTTATCACCAGCGTGATGAGCCAGTACAGCAGGATGATTCGCGGCAGTCCCAGGGCGTTGAAGTGCTGCACCAAGACTGATTGCAGGCTGACCAGGTAAATTCCGGGCAACATGATCAACAACTGCGTAATCGCCTCGTTGAAGGCCGCCCCGTATAGCACTGGCAACAGCAGACTCAACGGAATGGCCACTAAACAACAGATCGCCATGACAAATGCGGTGTGTCGCATGACTAACGAAGTGGTCTCACCATGCTGGTCCTGCGCGGACGTGATGCGCGGAAAAATCAAAGTTGCGATCACTCCGGGCAACAACATCAGCATCAGGGCAAACTGCGACGCAACACTGTAGACACCCGCCTCGACCGATCCGCGAAAGTGATTCACCACCAACAAGTCGGCGCGAAAAATCAGCGTCCCGGCCAGGATCGAAAGATGGAACTTTATTCCGTACGAGACCATGCGCGCGAGTAAGCGAAAGTCGGCGCGCCACTTCGTCGGCAACACGGTCCTGCCGGCGGCAATCAGTAAAATCATGATCACCAGGCTGACAAAAATGGCTGCGGCCGTGTTCAGGGCAACCAACAAGTTCAGACCGCGGCGGAAAACTACCAGCGCGGCGAGCGCGTTAATGAGCACAAACGATTGGCCGATCAGATCGAGTAGATTGAATTCGCGTATCCGCTCGAGGGCCAGAAAAATATTGAGACCGATGAGTGTAAGTATTTGAAAAGGGATCGAAATGGCCGCGATGCGAATTAAGTCCGGGGAGACAAAGCCAAACCAGTTTGGCCGGAGTGATGCAGTCGCCATCAGACCTAGCGCCAGCACTGCACCAACAAGCAACGCGAAGATCAGGGAGTTGACCGCGGCGGCACGAAAATGCTCTTGGTCCCGGGCAATGAAGTAAGTATTCGATGATGGCAGACCGAAAGCGCCCAGTTGAACGATTGTGCTGACAGCCACATTTATCACCGCCAGTTCGCCAACCCCGCTGGCGCCAAGCCACCGCGCGACAACTATGCCGGCCAGGACACTATTGAAAACCATCAGTATCCTGGCGGCGAAAGTCCAGGCAACATTCAGCGAGAAACGCGTCGTAGCTGCGGCGGAGCTGCCTGGGTGCGCCAACGCTTCGGGGCCTCCGTTGATTGGACCACTCTCCGTCATTTCTGATCGATCCAGCGCTCATACCACACGCTCAGGTTCAACAAAGCCCACAAATGAAAGCCCCAATCCTTAGCTTTGCGACGATGTTCGGAGAGCATTTTGCCTACGAATTCATAATCGAGCAGGTCACGGCGGCGCATTGTCGAATTCATCAAGTGCTCATCGAACCAACCACCCAATCCGTCTCTGAACCATTCCCGCACCGGCGCACCAAACCCCCGCTTACGTTCGTAAAGTAGATCGCGCGGCAATATCTCTTCGAGCGCGCGCTTGAGAATGTGCTTGCCGCTGTCGCCTTCAACTTTTAATGAGCGCGGCAAGCCCAGCGCATACTCAACCAGGTGATGGTCCAAAAAAGGTACGCGCGCTTCCACACTGGTCGCCATGGTTATCTTGTCAACGCGCATCAACAGCAGTTCGGGCAGCCGCAGCTTGAGTTCCAGGTAGATCATCCGGGCCAGAAATTCTGCCGCAGGGCGTTCACGCTCAATGTGTGTGAGATAAGATTCAACAATCTGCAACGAAGACAGTCCGTTCAGTTGCTGGCGCAGTCGTGGCGAAAGCACCCGCGGCTTGAACGTTTCGTCGTAAACAACCACCCCGCCCCAAAACAACGGCTCGTCTGCTCCTAACCGGCGCAATAACTCAATCGCCGTTCGTTTTCTGCCGGTTGCTTCCAGGGCTGGCCGCGAGAGACTGGCAACCGCACGCCGCAAGCCGAGGGGGATCTGCTCAGCATGGCGCCAGAAGTTTTCATAGATCCTCAAGTGCCGCACGTAGTTTTCATAGCCACTGAAAATCTCATCTGAACCTTCACCAACCTGCACCACGATCGTTCCCGAATCACGAGCCAGCTTGGAAACGTAGTAGAGCGGCACACAAACTGGATCTGCGATTGGTTCGTCCTGGTGGAAGACGAGGCTCGGCAGAAATTCCTGCATCTCTT
>DATFRK010000287.1:0-8774 GCA_035263325.1 Pyrinomonadaceae bacterium
AAACGCACCATCGCCGCGATCTTCAGCATGATGGTCAACAAGGTAATGCCACTGAAGACAGTGCTTAACCAGGAATATCCCCAGTTCATCGACGAACGCCGAAACTTGGAAGAGTTATTCAACGCCTTTGAGGACTTCAAACGGACTCGGCAGATGCTGACCTACGATGATCTCCTGGTGCGTTTCCAGGAAGCGCTTGAAGGAAGCCTGGAACTACGCAATCAACTGTCCGATCAGTATCGCTACATCATGGTTGATGAATACCAGGATACGAACAAGCTGCAGGCACAAATTGTGAAGCTGATGACTTCCCGGCGCGACAATGTTGCCGTGGTGGGCGATGAGTTCCAGTCGATCTATTCATTTCGTGGCGCCAGTCACCAGAACATGCTGGAGTTTCCCAAGCTCTTTCGTTCCGCCAAGATCATCAAGCTCGAGGAGAACTACCGCAGTACGCAACCGATCCTCGACGTCGCCAACGCAATTATCGAAGACGTCAAGGAAAGCTTTAAGAAACATCTGTTTTCGCGCATCGAAGGGGGGCAACCGCCGGTCGTGGTGGGCGCGCGCGATGAAAATGAGCAGTCGCGCTTTGTCGCCCAGCGCATCGATGAGTTGCGCCAAGAAGGTGTGCCCTTGAGCGAGATTGCCGTGCTCTTTCGTTCCAGTTCTCACTCGTTCGATCTGGAAATTGAACTGGGCAAGCAAAAGATTCCCTTTCGCAAGTTTGGCGGGATCAGGTTTGCCGAGTCAGCCCATATCAAAGACGCTTTATCTTTTCTCCGCGTGGTAAACAAACCGTCAGACACGCTCTCCTGGTTTCGCATGCTCAAGTTGATCGAGCATGTTGGCGATGCCACCGTCTATCAAATACTCGAGCATCTCGGAGTTGAACAAAAGGAATTTCGCTCCGCGCGAACAAAGGAAGGCCTCTTCCGCAAACTCCATCGCTTTCCCGGACGGGCCAGCTACCAGGCGCAACTCACCCGGCTCGCGCGTGTCTTAACTACAATCCTCGAGAGCAAATCCCCGGGTGAACAACTTTCCAGTGTGATGCGTTTTTATCGTCCGTTTCTCAAAAACAAATATGATGATTCGCAACGACGAAGTAGAGACCTGGAACACTTGCAGTCGATCGCGAAGCGTTACAAAACGTCAGCGAAGTTGCTCGAAGATGTAGCCCTGGATCCCACGGAAGCAATTGACGGCAATGCCAGGAGAAGTGGCGGTTTTGTCACGCTATCGACAGTTCATTCGGCGAAGGGACTGGAGTGGGATAACCTGTTTGTGATCTGGATGACTGATGGTTGGTTCCCTTCCAACCGGTTCCAGGATGAGTTTGACGACCTGGAAGAAGAGCGCCGGCTCTTGTATGTCGCGACCACTCGAGCCAGGAAGGATCTCAGCTTTGTCTATCCGATAAATGTTTATCGGGGGCCGGAACACGATGGCGCGCCGACACTGTCGCGCTTTCTGGAACCGATCCCACCTTCAATTCTGCCTCACGCGGCGTTGCTGGGCGGTGAATAGACAACCCAAAGATTGTTGATCAGCGGCCCGAGTCGAACCATTTGCATATATCATTCGACATTTTGCTCGTCGGACGATCGCTTGTGTGCGATGTTCCGATCCGAAGAAAATGACAACTGAGAAATGTCAAATGATCAATGAGAAATGGCTTTGTCTCGCAACGACACATGCCTGACTGGCTAACTACTCACTGCCTGCTGTTTCGGCCCGCAAGAAATCCAGCCAGCGCCCCAACGCCAAGTCCGATTGCCAAAGTGATCGCCATTGAGCGTAGTGGGTCGCGCTTGATGCGATATGCAGTTTCATCAACCAAATCCTCAGCGGCATAGCGTCCCCGCTTCGCCAGCCGTCGCGCTTCCACCACCGCGTCTTCCATGGCGTGTGAGGCCCGCACCTTCAAGCGGGAGGCTTCTGCTCCCAGCTCCACTGCACGCTCACCTATGCGGGCCGCTTTTCCAAGCAGACTGCCCTTTTCGTCCTCTGACATAAGCCTCTCCTTGTTGAAAGTAGGTGCCTAGTGTAGCGCCCGCGACCGTGTTCGGGGAAGGAATCGGAGACGCGAGGACCAGGGAGAAGTGGCGATGGGGAGAATCGGGGACGGGGAGAATGCCGCGGCCTTGCGCCGTGGTTTGTTAGGTTCACCGCTACAAAAACAGCCTGCTCAAACACCGAATGCCACGGCCTTGCGCCGTGGTTTGTTACGTTCCCTGCTGGTTTGATTCAAGTGGGTTCACCTCCCTTGTAGGGGTGAGCGTAAGAATCCACGGCGCAAGGCCGTGGCATTCACTCTAACAGCGCAACGCCTCCTGTAGCAGTGAGCGTAAAGAACCACGGCGCAAGGCCGTGGCATCTACTCTAACGGCGCAACGCCTCCTGGTTGAATTGCAGATGAAGTGTTGGGGTGAGCATTCCGGCAAGATCCTTATTTCGCGCATTTGTTCCTTGAGTGAATCCCGACTACGATCATCAGGTCAGACGCCCCCGAGTTGTTGTTGGACCAGAAGGAGAAAGGAATTCAAGTGGCTCGTCTTGTTGGCTTAGAAAAGAAACAGGCGCCGTGGCATCTGCGTTGGTTCTATACCACGATGCGCAAGATGTTTGGCAAGGATCTGACGCCGGTGAAGTTTCAAATGCGTCGGCCCGGAATTGTCTGGGGAGGCATCGCGATGGAAGCTGGCATGGCCCGCAAGCGCAAAGTTTCACTACGCCTGGTCCAATTGGCGAAAGTGAGGACGGCAGCGCGCGTGGGTTGCCCGTTTTGAGTGGACATCAATTCTGCCGTCGGCAGAAAGGCAGGCCTGACTGATGAGAAATTACTGGCCGTAACTGGATCCGATCGCTCAGGCTTCAATGCTAAGGAACTGTTAGCGATCGAACTAGCGGACGAAATGGCCAACACGCCGGCAAATATCTCAGATGAGTTTTACCAACGTTTGCGCACAGAGTTTTCAGAAGAACAGTTGTTGGACCTGGGGAGTCAGATTGCCTTTGAGAACTTCCGCGCGCGCCTCAATCGAGTGTTCGATGTTGGCAGCGACGAGCTGTATAAACCTGGGAGTAAGACGGAGTAATGGGAGACGGGGACGGGGAGATTGCGTTAGGCCACGGCCTTGCGCCGTGGTCTTGACGTTCGCTGCTACAAAAACAGCCTGCTCGAACCCTGTATGCCACGGCCTTGCGCCGTGGTCTTAACGTTCACTGCTGGCCTTGATTCAAGGTGCACGTCCCTTGTAGCGGTGAGCGTAAGAATCCACGGCGCAAGGCCGTGGCATTCACTCTAGCAGCGCAACGCCTCCGGTAGCTGTGATCGTGAAGAATCCACGCCGCAAGGCCCTGGCATCTTTCAGATTGCCCGTTACCTTGCCGATAGACTCTGATAGTACCCACTGACTCCATTAAGCACGTATTGCACCGCAAGGGCCGCTAGAATAATTCCCATCACTCGCGTTGCAATGTGCACTCCACCTTCGCCAACTAAACTGATTAATCGCGCCCCCAAATACAACGAAACAAATGAGACGAGAAAGACCACGGCGATCGCGATGATGGCGGCGATTAGCTTGCGCATGTCGCCGCCTGTTTGGGAAGTGAGTAATAGGATCGTGGCGATCGCGCCCGGTCCGGAAAGTAAAGGGATCGCCAACGGGAAAACTGAAATGTCCGCCCCCACCGAACCACGCTCTGTCGGTTCTGGCGCCTGCAGGCCACCCCGCGAGCCAAACAACATTGGCAGCGCCGCCAGGAACAGCAGGATGCCGCCACTAATGGAAAAGGCTTGCACTGTCACACCCAGGTAAGAAAGCAGGGCCCGTCCGGCGAAGAGAAAGAAGATCGCCACCGCAAAGGCAATCACCACAGACCTCGTCAGGATCGCCAATCGTCGTTTGGGAGTTTCGTCTTTTGTGAGGCCAACGAAAGTTGGCACAACTCCGGGAGGGTCCACGACTACCAGTAGCGTCACAAACGCTGCCAGACCAAATCTCCAAATGGTTTGGTCCATCACTGATTATCCATTAACCAGTTTCATCAGCGCGTCCGGATAACGTGGACCAGCAACCGCAGCGGCAGAAAAGATTTCTTCAATCCGGCGTTGATCATCCCTCGTGACGTCCACCTGCAAAGCAGCGACATTTTCTTCCAGGTATTTGCGCCGCTTCGTGCCGGGAATCGGGACCATGTCGTCACCCTGGGCCAAAACCCAGGCCAGCGCCAACTGGGCCGGGGTACAGTGTTTTTCCGCGGCTAACTCCTCCACCCGGTGCACCAGTTCGATATTCTTCTGAAAATTCTCGCCCATAAAGCGCGGGAGGGTGCGACGCATATCGCCTTCGGGAAAATCGTCAGGACTCTTGATCTGGCCGGTAAGAAAGCCCCGGCCTAACGGACTGAACGGCACAAAGCCGATGCCCAGTTCACGACAGGTGGGAATTGCTTCGGCGTCGGCGTCGCGCGTCCACAGACTGTACTCGTTTTGTAAAGCCGTAATCGGGTGTACTGCGTGCGCCCGGTGCAAAGTGGTAGACGACACTTCCGACAGACCGAGAAAGCGGATCTTCCCCTGTGCTACCAGCCCACTCATTGCGCCAATCGAGTCTTCAATCGGCACGTTTGGATCAGCGCGATGCAGGTAGTAAAGGTCGATCACCTCGACGTTCAGTCGCCGCAAACTAGCCTCGCAAGCGGCGCGAATGTAATCTGGACTGCCGTTAACACCGCCTTGTTTGCCGTTCTCATCCCAGGTGAAGCCACATTTTGTCGCCAGCACGATGCCGTCTCGTCGGCCACGCAGGGCGCGACCAACAAACTCTTCGTTGTGGCCCATGCCGTAAATATCCGCCGTGTCGAAGAAAGTTATGCCGAGCGCGAAAGCCCGGTCCATGGTGGCCAGCGACTCGGCTTCGTCGCGAGTGCCGTATGCCTGGGAGATGCCCATGCAACCCAGGCCGACCGCGGAAACTGTTGGTCCATTTTTACCTAGCTGGCGAGTTTGCATTGAAGTTTCTCCTGAGGATCTGATCTTGGGGGGTTTGCTCGGGACTTTGGGCTTCGGTCTAAAGCCCTAATACTCAACAAACGCATCATCCGGGTAACAGTATAACCAACGCTCACCTCGCTCAGCGGAGGCGATCACTGGATGTTTTGTCGCGTTAGCGTGCTTGGTGGCATGCTTGTTTGGCGAACTGTCGCAACATAGAGTTGCATTGCATTCCTGGCAGGTGCGCAAGTGTACCCACTGTGCATTTATCTTAATGCATTCTTCGCACTCTTGTTTCTTCGGGTGCTTCACTTCTTCAATGGCATCGATGTGCGCACAAACTCCGTTGGGCATTGTGTTCCCCTCCTGCCGGCTTTGCCCAGATGCTACCGCAAATTGACTCAAAACCGCAGGCCACTAGCGCTTGATTCTCGCGTATCAACTCAACTCCATCAGCAACAGTCAGTACCATCTCGCGGTAGCGGATGGGTTCTGGCACATCGCTCATCAGTGACTGGTTCAAGATCCTCATTGACAAGTGCAAGAGCCGGTGACAGTATGCCGGCGCCGCGGGCATTAGTCCGTGAGATTGACCAGTTTCCTCATCCTCATCATGTGGAACGACACTCCTCTCGCCTACTTCATCTCATTCCGCGCCTATGGTACCTGGCTTCACGGTGACAAACGCGGCTCAATTGACCGATTCCACAATCGTTACGGCGATCCCTATTTGCCGCCTAATGAAAAGTGGCAGCGGTACAACCGGCAACACCTCAAAGCTGCACCGTTCAAGCTCAACGCCCGGGAGCGAGCGGCAGTTAAAGCCGCGATTGAGGAGACTTGCCGAATTCGAAAATGGTCCCTATTGGCTCATAACGTTAGGACCAATCACGTCCATTGTGTAGTGGCCGCCAATCGCAAGCCGGAGATCGTGCTCAATGCGCTGAAGGCAAACGCAACACGGCAACTGAGGGAAGATGGATTGTGGTCGCATCCGTTTAGTCCGTGGGCGGACAAGGGCAGCAAGATAAGATTGTGGAACGAGCGAAGCGTTGAGCGAGCTATTGAGTACGTGCTCTATGGACAGGGGGACGACCTCCCTGACTTTGATGAGTGAGGGAGGACCCATCCGCTACCGCGTGATGGTGCTGACTGTCGCTGATGGCGTTGAGGCGATGTGTCAGAACCCATCCGCTACCGCGTGATGGTGCTGACTGTCGCTGATGGCGTTGAGTGATCTGTCAGAACCCATCCGCTACCGCGTGATGGTACTGACTGTCGCTGATGGCGTTGAGTGATACGCTTGGACCCATCCGCTACCGCGTGATGGTACTGACTGTGTGTTGATGAAGTGTGAGTGTAGACGCGAAGGCCCGTCAAAGGAGAAAATATCGGAACCAGGTGGTGGGCCCAGGAGTTAAACCAAAGGGAAAATTAAGACTCAAATACCGAAGGTCTACGATAATGATAACTCCCCGAGACACTCGCACCCACGCTAGCCGAAAATGGAGAACGGCGGTCCCCGTCTTTGCGCTTATAGGGGCTGCGCTTTCTGTATCAATCGCTCAGGCACTCGCAAAGCCTCCGGTGAGCTCCCGCGGCACGTTCGCAACTCGCCAGCCGCCGCTAGCGTCAAGCCCTCAGACTCCTGACACAAAGCAGCCTCCCGCAACGGGCTCGGCAGCGGATTGTCCCGACAGTAGTCGGCTGCAAAAGGAAGTCGCACGCTTAAACGGCGAAGTTCAAAAATTGCGCAAGCGAGTTAGCGACCTGGAGAAGGACCAGCAAGTAACGGCAATTCGCGACCAACTCCTCAAAGAGGAAAAGCGTTCTGAGGATCTGCAAATGCATCTATCTGAGATCGCTGAAAAGGAAGCGGACTTACAACCCAAGCTGGAGACCATCAACCAACAACTGCGACCCGAAAACATCGAACGCGAGCTAGCTGCGGTCGGCTCAACCAAACCCGAGGAAGTACGCGAGGAAGTACGCAGACGCCGCGCGGCAGAGCAACAACGCCTACAGACGCAAGTTGGCCTGCTGCGCCAGGACAAGACACGCACGCAGTCTTCGCTCAGCAGTGCCGACCTGATGATCCAGCGACTCAAGCAAAAACTTGCCGAAGCGATGCGACCCTAAACTTGGCAATACTTCTGTCATGGTCCAGGTCCTCCTTCGCTTAATTCAACTGCTTGCGGAAGCGCCAGGCACTGATACCGACTAACAGCACGGTGAAGGCCATGAGCGCCAGGAAGTTTGGATACAGAACGTCTAGCCCTACCCCTTTGAGCATCACACCGCGCGCCAGGATGGCGAAATGCTTAACTGGATTTAACTCCGTCAACGGTTGCATCCAATGCGGAATCGCTTCAATGGGAGTGGTCGCACCCGACAACATCGATAACGGCGGATTGACAAAAAAGCTCATCAACTGGGCTTGCTGCTGCGAGCGCGTGAACGTCGCGATGATCGTACCGATACCGATGCCCGAAAGAATACAAAGCATCCCCGAGACATAAAGCAGGAACAGACTGCCACGCACCGGGACGCCAAATATGAAGCGGCCCACTCCAGTCGAAAGGGCTATCGTGATGGAAAGGAGCAGGAAGATCGGCGACATCTTCGCCAGGATGATCTCCGCGCTGCCAGCGGGAGTCATGAGCAACTGCTCGACTGTGCCAACTTCCTTTTCCTTGACCATCGAAGCTGAGGCTACCGCCGAACCCAGCATGACGAGCAACAAGCCAATGATACCAGTCACGATGAACCAGGAGTTTTCCAGTCCCGGGTTGTAAAGCAGCGACACCCGCGAAACGGCCCGCGCCGGCGAAACGGTGGTCTGCCTCAGGGCGATCTTTTCGTTTAACGAAGAAATAACTCGTGAGGCATAACCGCCGGCGATGTTCGCCGTGTTTGAATCGACACTATCAACCAGAAACTGCACCTCGACTGTCTCATGACGCGCCTGCTTGGTCCCGAAGTCGGCGGGGATCACGAGACCGGCGTTGAGCTTGCCTTGACTCAACGCTTGACCAAGTTCAGTGGCGGAGCGGTAGTAGGCTGCCGGTACAAACGAGCGACTCTCCTTAAACGCAGAGATGAGCTCTCTACTCTCAGCCGTGCGACTATCGTCAACAATACCCAACTTAAGATTCGTGACTTCCGGGTTCATTGCATAGCCAAGCAATACCAGGTTCACAGTCGGTGGCACCAACATCATCAGCACAAGACGTCGATTGCGCCGGAGTTCGTTCAGCTCTTTGAAGAAGAGTGGCCAAAAGCGCCAGTTAAGTAGTTTGTGCAACATAAGCTTTCTCCGATACCAAAGCGGTGACCAGATCACCGCACTCCAAGGTCAGGCGTCGATCTGCATCTTTCGCAAGCTGGCCCAGGCCTTGAAGAAAAAGACTGAACTCAGTAGCGCGAGTACCAATGGGACGTGCCAGGTAGCGGCCCAACCACCACCCCGCACAAACACGTCCCGACATACTTCGACGAAGTATCGAGCGGGCACGAGGGCTGAGATCCAACGTAACCAGGCCGGTATGTTCGAGATCGGATAGACAAACCCTGACAACAGAAACGACAGCAGAAAACAGACGTTCTGCACCACCTGGATCGCTGCCGCCTGGTTGGGAATCGTCGCGCCGGCCATCGCGCCGAAAGAGACACAACAGAACAAGTACAGCAACGAACTAATCAAAAAGGGGATTGGATCACCTTTAAACCAAATGCCGAACATCGGCACGGCTAACGCCAGTGTCAAAAC
>DATFRK010000288.1:0-4162 GCA_035263325.1 Pyrinomonadaceae bacterium
CGGTGATGTTCGACGAGCAGCGCAATCGTCGTATGTAGGTATTCGCGCGAAGGGTTCTATTTTTCATCTCCTTCAAATACTTCCCCCATTCGACAAGACCTTTTGAGGTAGAAACAAGCGCGTTGTTCTGATGGACTGCGAAGGGGGTGTAATCAGCAATCCATCTGAATCCTTTCTTCCGATTTTTCTTTAGAGCCTCAACCACCTTGTTGAAACCGCCGATCATTTGCTCGGTTTCTTTCTCACCGACGCTCAGATATAAAAAATTATTCAAGCCGGAAGTAGGGCGAAGAAACTCAGCCGTTCTGTTGACCATCAGGTTGTCAAATCGCCAGACGGGAGTGCTGTAACAAAATCTCGCCTGAAACAAATCAGGTTTTTCCAGCAGCGAATATAAAACGAATAATCCTCCTCTTGAATTCCCGCTCAATGTCTTGTAACCCGATGTTCTATAATTGCCCTCAACGAAGGGAATGAGTTCCTTTTCTACAAACGACAAAAACTTATCGGCTGCTCCAAAAGGGCTGTTTTCGTCATTAACGTCTCTTCTCATGTAGGGAGGCGTCTGATCCCTTTCGCGGTTTCCTCTGGTGTTCGGCAGACCGACCACAATCGCACTCGGAATGAGTCCCGCGTCTGAAAGAACGGTTATTTTGTCAGCCGTGTGTTGATCCTGCGAAGTCCCGTCCAAGACATACATCACCGGGTATTTTCGAGAAGTGTCCTGAGAATAATTTCTGGGCAGATGAATAATAACCCTCCGCTCTTCATTTAATATCGCAGAATGAAGACTGCTTTGGATTATGTCAGCGCTGCCGGGCAGCTTATTCTCACTCGCTGGTGTCGGAGTCGGTGCAGAAGCGGGCTGCTGTGCTTGGACACTATTAACCCCCAGCATTGTTAGTAAGACAATGAAGAGCGTCTCTGTCGCTGGCGTTAATTTCATTCGTGTGACTCCTCCGTAGCGAAATCTGAAGTTGCAGAAGGCGACTGGATAATTTCCTTTCGATTATGACATCTCAGCGCTGCCGTCCAACGATGAAGTTAGGCGTCTGGTGTCTCGTCCATGTGATTTATCGTGTAGATCGTAATGGCCATCCTTATACCGCATCCGCGTTCATCCGCGACTAACCCAAGGGTTCGGTCTCACGAGCCGGTTCACTTCTTCAAAAGGTCGTCAATCGCGCCCGGCAGTCTTTTCATCGGAATATCTTTAGCTGCGATCTGCCCCGCGCGGTCAAGCAAGTAGTAGGTGGGGGTTCCTTTCACATTGAAGAGTTTCACGAGGGTCTTGTCCACATCGTGGATCTGAATCCATGACATGCCTTTGGCGGTGACCATTTCCTGAACCGGCTTCAGTTCTTCATCCAAGGAGATGCCAACCACGACCACGCCTTGATTCTGATATTGTGCGTAAAGCTCTTTGAGCAGGGGAACCTCCCCCACGCATTGGGCTCAATAAGTGCCCCAGAATTTCAGAACCACCACTTTCCCTTTGAAGTCGGCGAGAGAAATCGGATCCCCGGTGAGCGTGGTTCGCTTAAACCCGGGCGCCGGTTGGCCGGGATTGAGAAACTCAATTTCCCACAAGTTGCCTTCAGCCTCTTGCGCATAGGGCGTCTGTGGATACTCAGCGACTACGGCTTGGAAAGCTTTGCGCGCGCGGTCATTATCCTTGGTTTCCCAATATGCGTTGCCGATAAATAACCGGGCTTGGGCTTTGATTTCCGGATCAACGGCACCTTGGGCGAGGGCTGCGGCTTTGGTAATCAGATAGCTGTAATCCTTACTTTTTGAGGCGGCACTCATCATCACATAAATGACTTGCCTCCAGGCAGCGTCATCCAGTTTCAAAGTGTCCACTTTCGCCTGCAGCTCGCTGAGGCGATCCGCGCGGTTCAGCAGACGCAAGGCTTCAATGGTGGCGATGACTGTCGCCGGCGTGCCGGGATGTTTCTCGCGATACTGCCAAAGGGCCGCCGACCATTTTAGGTTCGGATTGCTCGCGTCACTTGGTTTACCGCCAGACTTCGAGAACTCTTCTGCATCTTTCTTAGCCTGGCCAATCATCGCCTGCACGCGATCCATCTCCTTGTCCGACGTGGGTGTGTTTTGGGCGTATACCGTCAGGGTAAGCAGGAAGCCGAGGCCAAGCAAGTACCCGGCGTTTCCAGGGCTTCCAAACAATCGGGCCAGAATGCTGTGACGCAGCTTATCTCTTTCCATTTGACACCTCTTCGTTTGTGCTCATCCATTTGAGTCCATCTATGTGACGTCAGAGTTAGGCCGTTCGTCATTAACCGCCTACCCCCTGGAACGGATTTCTTTTCAAACTATAAGTAACTTACGGGCAATCCACCATCATACTGCCGAGCGCCACGCCAGCAGCAACACCTCGGTTAGACTGACCCAGGCGAAGTAGATATGATCCGCCCACGAAGGCGAAACGCCAGAGCGCAGGCGAGCGCGCTGCCGGGCAACACCAGCGCACTCGTGACTATGGCGAGCCACGTGACGGCTTGCGGCGGCGCGAACGTTGGATCGGTCGTCGCTCCGGGTATGTACGGCGGCATGTGACCAAGGTTGAAGAGGAACCACGCCGCAGCGTAGCCCAGCACGAAGGTCGCCAGGACTGCGAAGGTCACTGTGGCGCGGTAGCGCTTGGTGCTTTGTTGAAGGAACCCTGCCACCACCCAGCCGGCCACCGCAGGGGAATCCAGAAGCCGACAAGGACGATGAGAGTGGGGAGTCGGTCAGGGAGCAAGAAGGTTAGTGCCAAAGCGATTCTCATCATAAAGCCTCCGAAGTGTTTCGGCCTAACCCGCCGTTAGGTGCGGTCTTTTGCCGCCAAGAGTCTTCAATTTATGATCGTCTATTGTCGTTTACCGTTTTGTTGCGGCTTGTCCATATTTTCCAGCTCCTTCTGCAAGGTGTCCAGGCGGTCATTGAGTTCATTCAGCTTGGCTTGCTCCACTTGTACTTGGCCGTTGAGATGAGATTCCATTTCTCGCTCCTGTGAGATAGTTTCAAGCGCACGCTCTACTTCAAGCTTGATTGTCTGTTGCAGATTCTCTAGGTCACGACGCCTGCCCGTGTCTGATTCCTGACTCAACTGGGCTTCCAAGCTCGGGAGATCCCCCTGCAACCTAGATTTATCTATTTGCAGTCTTGCAATGTGGGCGCGGGTTCCGCTTAGTTTGTCACTCAGGCGGTCTACCTGCTGTTGCTGCAATCGTAACCGTTCAAGTGTGACTTGTGCGTGGTAAGTGTTAAGATTGGAGCGTTGAATAGCAAGACGGAGCTGATGCACCTCACTTAACAGCGATTGCATTGTCTGTCCGCTGTCACCTTGTGAGGTTTGACTTGGCGGTTGAGGAAAAGCGTGAGGAGTGCTGAATGAGGCGGCGCCCAATATGGTTAGCAGGATGACGCCACCTGCCAGGAAACCTTTTACTTGCGACATATCTTTCTCCCTTCTGATTCAACTATTAATAATTTGTAGACTCGAAGCATCTAACAAGGAGTCGGGCTGCTTCTCTATTGAATACTATGTCAAAAGAAGTAAACACCAATTCTGAATCCAAGCCAGGTTCAGAACTGCCCCTGGATTTTTATGACGGTTATTTTTCCTTCGTGAAAACCATCAGTCGCCCGCCCCGTTTTAGGATCATCTGGTTTTTCGCGGCGTCGAACTCAAAAGTTACTTGCCCGCTGAAGAGTTGAAATTTATCCTGCGCCGTCGCTTCGAGCGCGGCAGCGCGTTCACTGCCCGGCTGAACGAAGAGCGTCCCGCCGTCCCTCGTGATGGTCCAGTTCTTAGGGGCGTCGGGGCTGGAATACACGCCGACGTATTGGTCCAGAACTTCTGGGTTCACGGCGATCGTTTCGAAGGCGGGAATCTCGAACGGTTTACCGTAGTAGATGTCGATCACGCCGCTGACAATGTCCTTGACCGGGTGAACCTTCGCGTTGGTGGTGTAGGCGACCACTAGCTTTTCTTCCGGCTGGTAAGCGAGCCACGACCCATAGTTGTCGCCTCCGCCGGTGTTCCCGTAGAAGGTCTTGCCGGCGAACGTGAAGGTCACCATTCCGAATCCCTCGTCGTCCCTCATCGTTTTCATCTCGTTGAGGCTGTCCTGAGAGATCAATTTCAGGTCAAACA
>DATFRK010000289.1:0-4229 GCA_035263325.1 Pyrinomonadaceae bacterium
CGTTGCTCAAGAAATAAGCAGTCAGGATCTTGCTACACAGAGGCGCCGAGGTTTAGCGCAGAGAGAACTGACACTAACATTCATGTCACAAGTCTGATATTTGGCACTGAATTTTAGAAGCGGGACACTAGGCCCGGCGGATCTCGCAGCTAAAGCAACCAGGGCGAGCATTGTGCACCTGTAGATAGTCGACCCGGCGGTCTGCGAAAAAGTGAGAGATATGCTGTTCGAGATCTTTCCCTTCAACGATGTCTGCGCTCACCATCAACGCACTTGCGTCATAGGCACGAAGAGAGAGAAGTCGAGACCTTAGCATGAGCGGTACCTCGTTCACCTGAAGCTTGGCCGTCTTTGCCTTCACGCGCACAAAGATCGGGCCCGAGGCTCTGTACGGAGAAGACACATCGTGATGAGTAAAGGGAACGAGTAATACCTCCTCACCAGGTTCGGCGTCGACCAGACTCACGCGGCAGGGAAAGCCCGGCTTGTCATCAGCAATCATCCGGCGAGCGCCCACAGCTTGTAACTCCTCGTCGGTCTTCGTAAGTAGGCTCCCGAACCGTTCGCTCGGCAACGCCACTACCTGAAATGGGATTGGCTTATCCACAGTGCAACTATTCCTCCTTCGTAGCACACAATAGAAGGAAAGAACTGGCAGGACTATCGATATCTTGCGGTCAATCTAAGAACCCACCTAACTTTTCGCTCGTAGAATGTCTCTATACCAATGGAAGACGTTTCTAACGAGCGTGGAGCACGCATGGCACGGTTGGAATCGCCTGACGAGCTGCTGGTGGTCGCGGCGATTCTCGGCAACCTCGAGGCGTTTGAAGAACTCGTATTGCGGTATCGACCGGCTGTCGTGCGCTTGGCGCGGACCATAGTGGGTGGTGATTTCGCCGAGGATGTAGCCCAGGATTCCCTGTTGTTAGCATTTAAAGCGTTACCAACCATTGACGAGCCGGGAAAATTTGCTGCCTGGTTATCCGCCATAACGCGCCATCGCGCCCTGCGCTTCAGTAAGAGCGAAACGGCGCAGCTGAACAAACGCATCCCGCTTGATGAGGCGTTGATTGAGAAGATCGAGGCCCTGACGAAGCCACTGACCGACGGCGGCAAGAACGAGGAGTTGATTGAGGCACTGGATAGCTTGCCGGCTGACTACGCTTTGCCATTGCGCTTGCGATTTCTGGACGAGATGCCGTTGGAACGGATCGCGGCGTTCATGGGCGTGCCGCTCTCAACCGTAAAGTGGAGACTGCATCACGGAAAGAAATTGTTGAAAGCAAAAGTTGAAGTAACAAAGTAAAGAGGAGAACCAGAATGGAACAGGAAACAGTAAAACTATTGAACGTGTTGCGACGCATTGCTCGCGCCGCTGGTTACGCGGCCTGGGTGAAGTCTGAACCCGAAGCAGATGAATTCTGTGTCGCCCAGTACAATCGAGTATTGGCGCGACTTACTGAACTTGAGCCGGCGGTCAAACCATTGTTCACGCCACTGAGTGAATCCGCTTCACCTCAGGTCACGCGAATGGCGGCGCGTGAATTGCTCGCATACTTTGAGGTTGACGCTCCGGAATTCATGTGGGGATTTGAGCGGGGTCGGATGCACGGCCGTCACTCACGTCGGGGACGACTGCGATGTGTACCTATCTCAGTGCATTGCGACTAATCCCCGCGGAGTTGAAGCCAGACGGTTAGAGGTTGAGCGAGCGGTCGGCAAGTAACTGTTGCCGGCACATCTGAACTGTGAATCTGATTGGGAGTGTGTATGGAACGAGAGAAAGAACTTATCAAGTTGATCAATGTGCTGCGGCGCACTGCAAGAATGGCGCTACAGTCGGAATGGACTGGTGGTAAGGATGACGCCGCAGTGTTTTGCACTGAGCAATACAACCGTGTGTTGACCCGCCTTAAAGAGATCGATGCGGGCGTGGCGAAAGTATTCGAACCGCTGCCGCCAGGAAGTTCGTTAACGGTGGTGGCAATGGCAGCCCGGCAACTGGCAGCCTACTACGAAGACGAATTAGGACCGGCGAAGGGGTTTGGTCGTGCCTATAGTTTTGCTTTTGACCCAAACACGTTCAAGGACTTTTGGGAAAAGTCAGCGCGTGAGTTTGAGGATATGGGGGAGTTCATTCGCGAGAGTATCGATGAGTGGTTCCGTCATAAGAAGCAATCGGCCCGGACGGAAGAACAGAAGAGTTCAGAGGGCAAGGAGGAGTAGGAAGAAATCCTCGCGCGTTGAAGGGTTGCGACACCGTAGGAATCTTAGGGCGCAGATTCCTGCCGTTCGCAACCCTGGTGGGGGTAGCTGGCAAACTCGGCGGGACCTCATCGCCTCTGCTTTGTGCGCTCTGTGAAGAGTTGATCCTCAACTTACGGGAAAATCGTCCACAGTTATTATCGTCCACAGTTATTGAAGTCAGTTTTCTAGTTTTCCACCCCCAAAATGCTGAAGACCCGACAGCCGGGAATCGGCGCGCGGCAATAGACAATAGTTGACTCAACTCACTCTTGCTCCTCCGAAGCAAAAGGAAAGTTCACCTCTGGTCGCCTGAGTTGTGATGTTTCCTATCTCCTCGTCACTTAGAAGTTAGACAGGGGAGGGGAAATGGAGATTAACGTTAAGAATCTAAAGGCCAATGATGAAATCTCAATTCGCACTCAACACAGCGAGTACAAGTTTTGCGTGACCAATCCCGCTTTGTGTCGTGGACTTCTGAGCGGCGGCCTATTAGGGGACGAACAGTACGATGCCGTTCTCACGGGCGCGGCGGGTCCCGACGATCTCCAGACTCGCATTACGGGAGAGCTCGAAATCGGAGGTTCTGCGCTGTTCTTCGTGGCCGCTCGAGAGAGTATGAAATGTCTGACTACATCCACGATCCATGATCTTGAGTTAGCGTTGGTTCCCGACGAAGACTTTACGAGCGTTGGATGTTGAGCGAGCTAGATAATCTCGGGCTCGAGATTACAGCGGTGATGTTTTTTGAGTTGTTAGCCTTTCACACACAATCTCTATCAAGTAGGGGCTGGCGTACGTTGCCAGCCCTTAATCTCTTAACCGCCCACCCGGTCGATTTCACGTAATCAGCTGATCGCTCCGTTTTAGAAAACACTTAAGGTCCGCAAAGACGACTTTACTGTGTTAGAATTAGTCCCTTCAAGAGACAATACGAGATCATTAGCGTTTTTCTTAGTAGTCAAGTCCAAAGTTCCACCATCACGAATTACAAGGAGTAGGTCCGTGCCATCGTCCTTGTTGTCACGTCGAAACTTTATTTTGACTTGTGGAGCGGCTGCGTTTGCCTCAACGGTGTCACTCGATTCTGTTGCTTCAGTGCTGGCGACCAACCGTTTTGACCCAATAGGCCAACCTTTTCCGCCGGCTGCTGGAATGATTCGCTTCGCATATGCGGCGATTACCTGGGAAGGCAACGACGCCCTGGCCATCAAAGAGATCGCCGAGCTAGGTTTTCCCGGCATACAGTTGCGCAGCAATATTCTGAAAGACTACGGCGACCGACCCGAAGCGTTGCGCGATCTGCTCAAGCAGAACAAGTTAGAAATGGTAGCGCTGTCGAGCGGCGGCGTTAGCATAGCTCCGGGAACTGAGGCGGATGAGATCGCTAAGCATGTGCGGAATGCGAAATTTGTGCGTGCGGTTGGTGGGCACTACCTGCAGGTGACAGACTCCGCCCGGCCCAAGGACCGAAAGCCTGAGGCGGCTGATTTCAAACAGTTAGGGCATGTGATGAGTGAGATTGGCAGGCAAGCAGCTGACTTGGGCGTGCCGGTCGGTTACCACAATCACATGGGAAGCCTGGGGGAAGCTCCCGAGGAAGTAGCGCAGATTTTGGCGGCCTCTGATCCGCGCTATGTCAAACTCGAGTTGGATATCGCCCACTATCAACAAGGCGGTGGTGATCCGGTGCGGGCAATTCGGCAATATCGCGACCACTTACTCTTTTTGCACATCAAGGATGTTGAAAGCCTCGCGGCCAATGATGCACGCGGGCGGGGCTATCGGTTTGTGGAACTGGGTCGTGGCCGAGTCGATCTTCCCGCAGTCTTCGCAACGCTCGATGAGGTGAAGTTCAAGGGTTGGGCCGTGATTGAATTGGATAGTGTCCCAGACAAATCGCGTACCGCGAAAGAGTGTGGCCAAATCAGCAAGTCATATTTGCAGGAGAAACTGGGAATCAAACTCTGAAGAGCTCTCTG
>DATFRK010000290.1:0-6443 GCA_035263325.1 Pyrinomonadaceae bacterium
GATCACATTGCGATAAGTTTTGCCATTGACCGTGAAGCTCTGATCAAAAAGGCGGGCCCCGAGGTGCGCGAATTCCACTCTTATGTAGGCTGCGACCTTATCCAGATTCTCTGGATTACTCTCGTCGCGGGGATGCAGTTCGACGGAGAGCTTGCGGACATGCTCTTCGAGTCGGGCGGGGTTAACCATCGTTGCAGTAATACCACGACTCTTGAAAGACAGCGGCTGCGTCAGCCAGAACCATAGGGCCACGAAGACGATTATCAGACTGAGCACAACGAGCAGCATCAGCCTGATAGTACGAAGGCGCTGTTCGGATTGTTGCTGCCACTGCTGCTCGAAGGAAGTCATGGCGACTGTCTTAGGGGTCCGACGTCCAACCGGTCGAGTTCTCTCTGCGTTAACCTCGGCGTCCTCCACGACTCCGCGTGATCGCCTAATTGACAGTCACTCTCACCGCGGCGGAGGTGGCATAGGGAGTTTCTAAGACAAAATCACCACCCCGTCGCAAAGAGTGCCTGCGCACTCTTCAAGCCGCAGTTCTGATATTTGTTATAGGCTTGAGCTGCTCGCAAGCGGATCTGTTCGTCAGTTTCCTGCCTGGTCCAACCGTCGATAGCCGCTGCCAGGATATAGGACTCAGGAGCCATGAGATTAGTGGTCCACACTAACGGGCTGGCGCCGGTCTGCCGGAGCGCTGAAGCAAAGTAGGGTTTGCTCGCGCACGCCAGGATGATCGCTTTGCGGTGCCGGTCGTCCCTTTGTTGTGGCGCGGCCGCGAGTTTGAAGTCCATCAAACCGTTGTGACCGACATAGACCACCAACTCGGCACTTCCGTGAGTGTGCAATTCGACACCATTGGCCTTGATTGTCTCCCCTGGTTTGCCGCCTGCGGCATCGAGAAAGTCTTTGGTAGCCTGTGCAATTTCCTTTCCTTGATAGGCATCTGCGATCAGGAAGAGATCATGATGGCGATGCTTGAAGAGTGAGCGCTCCAAGACTATCGCACCCGGCTTGACGGTCGTCGAGACCAATTCCCAGTCTTTGTGTTTGGCGAAGAAAGTCTTAACGCCAAAGGCGGCGCCCCAGTACAGATTGGTTTTTGGGTCGTCTCCGTTTCCCAGGGTGGCTGACACAGGAACGATGCCCTGGTTGACGTTGTCGCAAAGGGCCACGAACACGTGGATCACAGGAACTTTATTCAACGGCGCTTTTTCGAGTTTTGCTGGTGAGGTTGGCGCTGTTTGTGCTTGCCTGGTGTTTGCGGAATTTCCCGTGGCGCAGGCAGTGAGAACAAGCAGGAGCAAGAGAGGAAATAGTCTTCGCAGGTAGACGAGAGAAGCCACGCTGCCTTAGACGCCGAGTAGGATTTGAATGTTCCAATCAATACATCTCACCAATCACCAACGAGATACCACTGGGCTTCAGCCAGTGGTATCACGCGCATTCCAAGGTGTCAGCGCACCTCAAACCGTGGGGCAAGAAATTCACTCTGCCCAAGACAGCTCAGCCACGATCTCCTGCACTGCCTGGCGTGCCTCCGCGACTTCTTCCGGCTTGAACGACACTGCTCCCACCACCGCATGACCACCCCCACCGTACCGCTCGCAGATCTTTGCGATGTTATGCGTGCGGGGACGAGGCGCCCAGGGATTCGAGCCCACCGAAATCTTGGTGCGATGTGGTCCACGGGTCAACGCCACTGAGTAAGTGGTCTGGGGAAAAAGATAATAAGGAATGAACTTGTTGAAACCCTCGTACCCTTCGTCGACCAGATCAAACTGCACTACTCCGCGAGCATACGTCGCCTTGCGTCGAATCGCCTCGAGCGTCTCCAAATGCTGCTGGTGAATCGGCTCAAAGCGACGTTGTACTTCTTCGCTGGTGGCCACTTCCTCCAACGACTTCACCGTCAGTTCGCGAATAATCTGTTCGATAAAGTTATCGTCCGGATCCGCTTCGATTACCTGCATCAGCTGGAGTGCCGGTTCTTTCAATTCCACGCACTGGGCTGGCGACTCATAGAGCGCGCCGTCAATGATGTGGGCCCAGTGGACCAACGACTTGATTGGTTCGACGACAAAGCCAAACCGCTCGTGGGCCACATCGGCAATGAACTCGGTGCACGACTTCCTCGTGGGATCGAGAAACTTTTGGCCCGACTTGTCGTTGCGAAAATGAGCCTCATCCTCAGGAGTGAGAAAGGCTGACTCGTGATGATCGAACCACCAGGTCAACTTGTCTGAGGCGGCATACTTGAAGTCGACAATCGCGTTCTCGTCGCCATCGAGCAGGTTCCAGTCAAACAAATTCCCGGGTCGATGTAAGAGTCCGGTGTAGTTTACTGCTGCGTCGGGATGTACCCGCTCCTTGTAGAAGCGGGTGAAAGTTGCAGCGGAAGCGACGCCATCGAAGCAATGGCCGTGGTAAAGAAGTCGTAGTTTCATGTAGTTTTGCGCCAAAAAGAGCGGGCAATCTTAGCAATCGTGCGCGAATGGCGCAAAGGCAGGCAGCGGATCTGATGGGTCATATATCATTGGACATTTCTCAATTGTCATTTTGCTGGTTTGTCAATCGTTCGTTGTCAGTGGTAAGTGGTTTTTGCTGGATTTGGTTAGGTATTAGTCGCCATCTCCAGATATCTGGGATGCGAGACTTAAGATCTCAACAACCCGGCAAAATGACCAAATGAGAAATGTCAATTGATATATGACCAATGATTCGGTTCTGTGACGGCCGACTCTTGACTCAATTGCCCGATTTGTAGAGACTCTCGGCAACCATGGTGAAGAAGATCAACGAGGATGCGCGAGCAACCGTGGGAACGGATTTGCTAACCGACAGCGATACGCTCCGTCGACTCGGTCGGGCTCGAGAGTTCATTGACCACTGTTACGACCACCCGCTCAATCTCGATCAGATCTCGGAAAAAGCATGTTTCTCGCGCTACCACTTTCTGCGTCTGTTCCGCCAGGCCTTCAATAAAACGCCGCACCAGTACCTCATTGAACGCCGCATAGAGAAAGCGAAGGAACTGCTCAGGTCCGACGAATTGCGCGTCACAGACGTTTGCTTCGAGGTGGGATTTCAAAGCCTGGGTTCGTTCAGTAGTCTCTTCCACAAATCCGTCGGCCATGCGCCCGTCACCTTTCGAGAAAAAGCTCGGGAAAAAGAACAAGCGAAACGCAAAGTTCCCGGCTGCTTCATCGTGATGTACAAGCTGGAGTCGGCGTCCTGATAGAGAACCCTGAGCGGTAGCGAAGGGTAGCTACGGTCAATCCTCAGTCAGCGGAAAACTCTCATGTTGACCGTACCTACTCGTCGCTACCACTCAGGGTTCTCTATAGCAATTTTCAAGAAGCATTTAGCACCCGCTTCGTCTACCTTACCGCCTAAGAATAAGGAGAACAATTATGATCAGCAGAATGTCTCACGCGACGATCTTTGTAAAAAATCAGAACGAAGCACTGGAATTCTATCGCGATAAATTGGGTTTCAAAGTGCACACCGACGCCATGGTAGGCGACGACTTTCGCTGGCTCACCATCTGCACTAACGATCAACCTGATTTCGAAATTATTCTGATGGAACCAAAGGCCGGGCCCTTGATGGATGAAGAAACGTCCGCCCAGTTGCGCGCCCTGGTGGCCAAGGGAGTGCTTGGCGCCGGCGTCTTTGATACCGACGACTGTCGCGGCACCTATAACGAGTTGAAAGCCAGGGGGGTGGAATTCCTTTCTGAGCCAGCCGAGAGACCCTACGGCATCGAAGCTGTCTTCAAAGACAACTCTGGCAACTGGTTTAGCCTCTCTGAACACAGCGAGTAAACTTTGAAGTGCGGCGACCTGTCGCCGCTTTCAGCTCGCGCAAGTAACGATAGTGTTTGATCCCTAAACCGGCGACAGGTCGCCGCACTCCAAAGAGTCTTGTCCTGCCTTAACTCATGGCTGTACGATAGCGCCGTTTTCTAAACCAAAGAAACGCCCAGGCGTTCATCCCTCAAAAGGAGACTTCAATGAAGCACAAGAGCTATTTTTTGGCAGTACTCTTTTTACTGACAATGTCCGGCTTTGCTCTGGCAACTCCTCCCGATCAACCCCACATGGAAGCAGCGAGAGATAGCCTGCAGAAAGCAAAGGCGGAACTACAGGTTGCGGAACACAACAAAGGTGGTCATCGAGCGAAGGCTGTCGGGCTGGTTAACAACGCCATCGCCGAGGTGAACCGCGGTATTCAATTCGCCAAGAAACACAACCATGCCAAGCTGTTCGCAGCGACGCCCGATCAGCCTCACATGGAAGCGGCGCTCGGTTTCCTGCAAAACGCGAAGGTTGAACTTGATGCGGCTACGCCCGATAAGGGAGGGCACCGTGGTAACGCCCTGAAGCTGGTCCAGCAGGCTATCGATGAAGTGAATCTAGGTATCGCCGCGGGTCGGTAGTCCCTCATCGCCTGGCGGTGGATCTTCAACGCGAAAGACAGCCCTTACTCGGCTGTCTTTCGCATTATCAAGTGAGTCCTGTACTAACTATGAGAGAACGTATTAAGTGGACCGAACGACGGTTTGATTTTAATTACCCCGTGGGTCTCTACCCGGAGATGATTGAACGGTTGCGTGGCGCGCCGGCACGGATGGAAGACCATTGCCGTTCGTTGCCAGCATCAGTCCTGACTTTCCGTGACGAAGGACGCTGGTCGATACAGGAAAACGCCGGCCATCTACTTGACCTCGAAAGTCTGGTGCAGCACAGAATCGACGAGTACCTGGCGAATGTTGCCATACTGCGCGCGGCGGACATGTCTAATCGCAAGACCCACGAGGCCAACTACAATGAGGTGACGGTAGAGTCGGTCCTGGAGTCTTTTCGCCGCGAGCGCAATGAAATAGTCGAACGACTCGAGAGTTTCGACGCCTCGATATTTGCCCGCGTGTCAATACATCCCCGACTCAATACCAAGATGCGTTTGGTTGACTTGCTCTTTTTCACGGCAGAACATGACGACTATCATCTCACTAGAATGAGTGAGTTGCGCCGTGAATTGCGGCGCGACTTGCTGCTTCGCCCCGAGATTGGCTAATAGACTACGGAGCATTCAATGCGAACGATCCTGCTATCACTACTTTGCGGTTTTCTCCTTGCTTCTGCCGCAGCCCAGAACCGGCTTGTCTCCGCTGGGCCAACCGTCAATGATTCCCGCCTGGACACGATGTTAGACGGCAATGTTGCCTGGCTTCTGGCCACCTACAAGATGCTGCATGCAGCTCCTGAACTCTCACATCGCGAAGAAAAGACCTCAGTCTTCTTTGCCGAAGAACTGAAGAAGGCTGGTTTTACAGTGACCGAACGACTGGGCAAGTTTGAACACCCCGAGTGGAACGGTTACGGAGTAATTGGCATCCTGAAGAATGGCAATGGTCCAACAGTACTATTACGCACGGAGCTCGATGCCTTACCGGTCGAAGAGAAGACTGACCTGCCTTATGCGAGCAAGGTAAGAACTAAAAACGATGCTGGCCAGGAAGTGGGGGTCATGCATGCTTGCGGTCATGACATTCACATGACCAGCATGCTCGGCACGGCGAAGATGTTAGCAGAGTTGAAAGACCGCTGGCATGGCACACTAATCATTATAGGCCAACCAGCTGAAGAGACTATCGACGGCGCGCGCGCAGTTTTGCGCGACGGTCTCTATACCAAGATTCCCAAACCTGACTTCATCCTGGCGCTGCATGACAACGCCGAACTGGAAGCAGGGAAGGTCGGTTACACTCCTGGCTACGCGCTGGCGAGTTCAAATTCCGTCGACATCAAGATTCGCGGCCTTGGCGGACATGGATCCAAGCCTGAGGCTACCAAGGATCCAATTGTCGTGGCAGCGCAAGTGATCCTGGCCCTGCAGACGATTGTGAGCCGGGAAAATTCTCCGCTCGATCCGGCCGTGGTAACCGTCGGCTCAATTCATGGCGGCACTCGTTACAACATCATTCCTGATGAAGTTAATTTGCAACTAACAGTCCGTACTTATAAGGAAGAAGTCAGAAACAGAGTGCTGGCGTCGATTGAAAGGATCACCAAAGGTGTCGCGCTCGCTGCGGGCATTCCGGAGGACAGGGCTCCAATAGTGAAAGTCAGTGAGACCGAGCGTACGACTGCGATGTTTAATGAGCCGCGGTTGACGGAAAGGCTGGCTACTGTCTTCCGCGGTGCTCTTGGCGACGACAACGTGGTTCAGATTCCGTCGGCCATGGCGAGTGAGGACTTTGGTTATCTCAGTCTCGACCAAAAAATACCTGCGGTCCAATTTTGGTTGGGCGCCGTCGATCCGACAAAAGTGAAACAGAGTAAGGAAACTGGTGTCCCGTTACCTTCGCTGCATTCTGCCCTGTTCGCGCCATTGCCGGAGCCAACGCTGCGCACGGGAGTTAAAGCAATGACGTCCGC
>DATFRK010000291.1:0-6804 GCA_035263325.1 Pyrinomonadaceae bacterium
GTTGGTCAAGTACGTCGCCGTTTAATCGAGTTTTGTTGCCCTCGCATTTCTCGCACTAAGCTACAGACTACGATGATATAGAAATTAACCGATGTGCTTTGTTTTCAAAGATCAATATGTTTAAAAAACCGGAAACTAGAGAAAATAACGAAACAAACGAAAAGTATCTGATTTTTTCGTTTGTTTCGTTATTTTAGTTTATTTCGTAATCTCTCTGCGTTAAATCAATAACGCACTCAGCTTCTTTGTCGCGGTCGGGAATTTGCCGAGACCGGCTTGAATCACGTCATCGGCCAGCGTCAAATAAAGATCACCGAAAGTACCTTCCATCTTTGTATGCAGTCCCGTAGCCAATCGGCCCACGTGCCCGGCAACAATCAATCCCAGACCGTGATTCTTATGCGGATTGGCTTCGGCATGCTCATGGACGTAGACCAGGCAGCAGTGATCGAGCAGCGTCCCTTCCCCCTCTTGAATGGATTTCAATTTGGCCACCAGGTAGGCAAATTCTTCGACGTGCCATCGGCAGATGTCTCGCAATATCCGTTGCCCGTCTACACCGTCAGCGCCCGGGGCTTTGCCGTCGGCGTGTGTGTAATCGTGATGGCGGGCCGCCGTGTAACCGAGCCATGGGAAGCGGGTCAGTCCCTGGCACTTCGTGAGCATGTAGGAGGCGACGCGCGTCTGGTCGCTCGCGAATGCCTGTACCAGCAGGTCGCTCTGGAGCTTGGCGATGCGCGGCCAGTCCTTCATATCGCCGTCGAAATCGGGTGGGTCAACGCGCTGGTACTCGGGCGGCAGCCCGGCGATGGCGCGCTCGAGGTCGCGAATGCCCGCCAGGTGCTCATCCACACGGCCACGATCGTCATTGGGCAACTGCTTCTTCAATGCAGCGGCGTCTTCGCGAACCGCGTCCAGGATGCTGCGCTTACGGTTGACCCAGCCTTCTTCACGCTGTCCGAAGAGCCGGTCGAAGAGTTTGTGTGGGATCATCTCCGGTGGCAGTGCGCGTTCGTAAGCGGCCCAGCTCATGTTGCGCTGGATACTTTCACCAAAGGACTCCTGCGAGACCCCGATTTGTAATGACCGGAAGCGCAGCTCGCCGCCAATCTTCGCGGCAATCGCTTGATCAATGGATGGACCGCCCGTGCCGCGCCCCGTGAAAGGCGTGCAACTCATCAGCGCGCTCATTGATTTGTGGTGGCCGTTCCCTGGACCGGGCACCGCCGCAGCGGCATTGTCCAGCCCGCTGATGACGTGAATATCGCGGCGGAATGGAGCCAGCGGCACAAGGCAAGGTGTCATCCGATAGTCCGGTCCGGTTTCGGCTGGAATCCAGTACCGCTCCGGAATCCCGTTACCATTGAACCAGAGGAGGAAACGGTTTTCAATGTGGCTTTCTTTCTTGTCCAGGCCTGCAGCATAGGCCGTCCCATGGGCATTGAACATCGAGACGAGTGGCGGCAGTCCCACACTGACACTGGCACCCGCCAGCGTGAAGCCCTTCAAAAATCTGCGGCGAGACAATCTAAGCCGTTTGGTGATGACCTGTGACATAGGCGGTTCCTCCTCAGGAAACCAGTTTTCAGTTTTCAGTTTTCAGTTTAAATGGATTATTACTGAAAACTAAAAGCTAAAAACTAAAAGCTAAAAACTGAAAACTGATGCTAGAATTCTCTCGAACGAATCAGTGAAATAATAAGCTCTTTGAAGCGAAATTGCGAGTTTTTGAAGTCTTCAGATACCTTTCGGATCAGCCGGCGATCGGCTTGTGTCTCCATCCGCCCGGCCGTGTAGCGGAAGTATTGTTTGACCAAACACTCCTGGCATTGTGGAGAACGAGCAAGCACAGCGCCCAATTCCCGGGGGGAGGAGAACTTCGAGTCTGGAATACCGGCGACATAACCGGCGGTATCCATTTCGAGCTCGACCGTCCTGGCTTTTGCCCGGCGGTCCCCATCCTCATCATCAACAAAAAACAGCAGCTTGAATTTTTCGCGTCGCGCTCCGATCGCGTCGAACCTCTCGAACCCGAATCCGATCGGATCAATCAGGTTGTGGCAGGTCGAGCAACTGGGATTGGTTACGTGTTCGCGCATTCGCTCCCGGTTAGTCAGAGGTTTCGCTTCCTTTACCTCCGGCAGGTTGGTATTCACTCCCGGCGGAGGCTCGGAGACGTGCTGGCAGAGAAACTGCTCGCGAATAAAAAGTCCCCGCGCTGTCGGAGATGTATCGTTGGGTTTCGCGGTCAGCGCCAGGAAGAGACTTTGCCCGAGCAGACCGGCGCGTTCTGACTCCCGTGGGAGATCGACGCGGTCGAACTCCCTGGCCGGTGCGGGGACGCCGTAAATCATCGCCAGGTCGGCATTGATGAAGCTGTAATCGGCGGTGAAGGCGTCCATGAAATTACGGTCGTTCCAGACCAGATCGGCGATGAAGCTGCGTGTTTCTTCAGTCATCGCGGCAGCAGCCTCGCGGGTAAAATTGGGATAGCGGCGGCGATCCTTGCCGGCGGTCAGGAGGCGATCGAAGCGCATCCACTGTGAGACGAATTCATCGTGCGAACGGCGGGCGCTTGGGTCGGCGAGCATCCGGCGCGCGGTCGCTTCGACGCCCGGCGGAGTTGAAAGCTCGCCGCGCGCGGCGCTCTCGAAGAGAGCCGCATCCGGCATACTGTCCCAGAGCGCGTAAGAGAGCCGGCTGGCAGTGACATATGGTTTCAATTTCGGATCGGAAGTTTCATCGAGGCGGAAGATAAAATGCGGCGATTGAAGCATTGCCTCAACCGTTATCTGCGCTCCTTTGTAGAAATCGGTCTCGCGCCGAAACAGTTCTTCATAACGTTTTTGTTCATCAATCTCCAGCGGGCGCCGAAAAGTCCTCAAACCGAATTCGCGCACAAATCGCGTGCGGCAGGCAGCTGAGGGTTTGCAGCGGATCAGTCCGCGCCGATCGCCCCCCCGAAACGCGTTGCGCGCCAGCCGCTCAGCCGCAGCACTGTAAGCTTCGACCAGGAGGGGAGAGAGACTTTGCGCCTGGTACTGGTTCTTGAAGCCGTTAACGAAGTCTTCGGGGGGAAACTGATTCGCTGGAGCGCTCTGGTCATTGAGCAGGTCGCGGACGGTATTGTTGTACTGACTGTGAGTCAGCCGTCGCAGCGTCGATCCTGGCCGTGGGTGACCGGGCTCTGCCTCTTTCTCTTCACGGTTCTTCAGCGCGCCGGCAACTTCGTCGTCAGACATCCTGGCCAGACGCAGGACCCATGCCTTCAAAATCTCTTCCTCACCGCTGTCGGGCCTGATCCGCTGGCCGCCCACGTGCGAAATGCGATTTGTGGGCTTTTTGAAGAGCAGCGATTCTTCCGGTTTGTTGCGGTCAACCAGCGCAACGAGCGATCTGCCGAATGTCTCGATTTGATCGGGGCTTGCATCCGCTTCGGGGAAATGCAGGCGTGTTGCCGAAGCTACGCCATCCGGGTTATGGCATGACCGGCAGGCGGCTTTCTCCAGAACCGGATAGAGCGTCCTCGAAAAAGAGTCTTCTTGCGCCGGTGAAAACCCTTCCTGCGCCCAGACCATGAAGAGAGCGAGTACAAGAAGAGCCTTAAACCTATCAGGTTTTCTCAGGCTTCTGCCTAACATTTTGGCATCCTTTAAAAACCGAAAAAATCTCAAAATTGGTATTGGAAGACGGAAATTTAAAGCAGATTGACAATAAGTACAACATCCGAAACCGGATTTTTTGTGAGTATGGAAATGAAGAGGGATTACGAAATAAACAAAAAACCTAATTTTTTTGTTTATTTCGTTATTTTCGTGTATTTCGTAATCCCCCTTCATCCAGCTTCCTTGAGCAATTTCATCTTTCTGGACTTACCGGACGGTTAAGATATAATGCGTGCGGCATTTCAACTTCTTGTGGCTTGACCGCATTCTCCGATCGAGCTCGTCAAAACAGTCAGTTAAGACGATAAATATACGATTACGGAAGCTTTTAGAAGACTTCCCCTTCCAACAGGCTAGCTGGTTATTTCAGGGTTCGACTCGATCTACGATGACCGAGAGCGGCCCGTGTAGCCATGTTCCATCCACTTCATTCGCATCGATTTTCCATGGCTTTTGCACTACTCGTCAGTTTCGCGCATCAACTTTTAAGCTCTGAACTAGGAGGTAACCTTATGCGGTGTTTCGCCAATTACGCGCTTCCCTCTCTTTCGTTGAAAAAGTCCTCATTCTCCCGAATCGCGCTCGGCGTTCTGCTGAGCATGTTCATTGCGCCCGTTGTCTGGGCGCAGGCGCCAGTAGGCACAATCTCTGGCATGATCACTGATCCTTCGGGCGCGGTCATCAAAGACGCCCCGATCACCGTCCGCAACAAAGCCACCGGCTTCGAGCGCAAGACGAAGTCCGAGAACGACGGCTCTTACTCTATTCCGGCGCTGCCAGCCGGCGACTACGAGGTGCAGGTCCAGGTACAAGGCTTCCGCAAGATATTGAGTGAAGTGATTGTCACTGTCGGCACAATTGTCAAACTCGACCTGGCTCTGGAAGTCGGGCAGACAACCGAAGTGGTAACCGTACAAGCTGCGGGCGCGGCTCAAATCAACTATGAGTCGAACTCGATTGACGGCGTCATCACCCGCCAGAAGATTCAGGCATTGCCGCTCAATGGCCGGAGCTTCCTGAACCTGGCTTTTCTGGAACCTGGAGTGACTGTCGGCACTGGCACGACCGCGCAATACAACTCGCTCTTTTCAGTTTCGGTGCTTGGCGGCGACTCCAACAAGACCGCAATCACCGTGGACGGCGGCACGATCCGTAACTCTATCGAGGGCAACACGGGAATGAACTTCTCGCAGGAAGTCGTGCAGGAATTCCAGCTTTCGGCAAACAACTTCGATCTTTCCACCGGCATCACCAGCGTGGGCGGCGTGAACATCGTTACCCGCAGCGGCAGCAACGAATATCACGGTTCGGGGTACTTTTTCTTCCGCGATCACAACATGGCCGCATACCCGGCTTTGAGACGCGATCCCTTGATCCCGGATCCCTTCTTCGTGCGTCGCAACCCTGGCGTCTGGGTCGGCGGCCCGATTATCAAGAACCGCCTCCTCTTCTTCACAAACTACGAGTATATGAACCAGCTCGCAGTGGTCGCGGTGCAGCCCAATTTGACATCGGCGAGTTCTCTGGCCGGCGTATTCGCCAATCCGTATCGCGCACATCTCTTCAGCACACGTTTGGACTTGAGGCTCACCGACAAACATAACGCCTTCGTGCGCTATTCGCACGACCAGAATAAAGGTTTTGGCCCACGGGACAACCCGACGCTTCCGTCAAACTGGCTGCAAAACAAGAATTTTTCAGACCAGGGCGTGCTCGGGCTGACATCGACGCTGACGCCGACTCTGGTCAACGATTTTCGCTTCAACTATACCTATTGGCAGAACCGCAATCTTTTCGCGGATGACGCAACTTGCCCGAACTGTGTCGGCCTCGGGTTTCCACAGCTCAACATCAACGGCACGAATGTCACAATCGGCAACACGTTAAACGCGACCCAGGGGCGCGACCTGCGCCGCTTTACTTTTCTCGACATCGTGAGCTGGCAGAAAAATTCTCACCGGTTCCGTTTCGGAACCGAGATCGAGTACGCGCCGGGCACGGGCTTCTGGGGTTATTGCGATCCCGCATGCACAGTCGCGCTCTCTCCCGAGTTCGTCAAGTCCGTCGTGCCGGCGGCCCTGGTGGGCGCGCTTTTTCCCAGCTTGCCGACGAGCATCCGCACCAACCAGGATTTCCTGAATCTCCCGTTCGCGGGTGGCGTAGTCGGCCTTGGCGACCCGTCACAACCACCGCCGTACAATATTGACAAGGCGAAAGTCAACAGCCGTCTTCGCTTCTTCGGTCAGGATACCTGGAAGGTCAAACCGAACTTCTCACTCAACTACGGCCTGGCATGGAACTTCGAGAGCACTCTGGTCAACAAGGACCTGGACAAGCCGCGATATCTGGCGCCGCTTTACGGCAGCGACTTAAGCCCGACCAGGAACAATTACAAGAATTTCTCGCCGGCGCTCGGTTTCGCCTGGAACATCGGCAAAGACAACAAGACCGTGGTGCGCGGGGGGGCGGGCATCTATTGGGATACGGAACTGCTCTGGCGCCGTCTGGAAGAGCGCGGCTACATCGGCCCGGTGGGCAATGGCCGCGCGCAGGTACCGCATACCCGCTTCACTAATATCTTCCCGGGGCTTATCAATCTCAACACGGGCCTACCGGTCGGGGTTGGGAATCCGTTGCCTGCCTCTGGAGTGCTCACGAACCTGACGATCGGCCAGTTCCTGCAGATCTACAACCAGCAGGTTGGCGCGCTGCGGCAGACACCATCCAACGACCTTTCGGTTCGTGGTATCCAGGTTGGTAAGACGGCCGCAAACCTTTACCCGAGTGAGTATCCAGTGCAGCGCAGCTACCAGATGAACATCGGCGTCCAACGCGAGTTGCGGCAGGACATGGTGTTGACAGTGGACTTCGCGCGGCGCGTCTTCGTCAATACGCTGCTCGGTGCGCTCGACTACAATCGATTCAACCGCTTCCTCAACGTCAACGGAGTGCCCACGCAGTCCCCCGTGATCCCGCGTTGCACAGCGGCCCAGGCATTAATTGTGAGCGCGCAATGCTCGACCGGCTCGATCACCTTTTGGACGCCAGGCGGCCGTGAGGTCTACAACGGATTGCTCGTCAAACTCGACAAGCGCTTCTCCAACCGCTACCTGTTCACCGCATCTTATGCGCTGACCAG
>DATFRK010000292.1:0-5536 GCA_035263325.1 Pyrinomonadaceae bacterium
TTTTATCTCGGCCGCAGTGGGTGCTTGAATGTGCTTCGTCACTTCGATGTCGTAAAGCTGTTGAGAGGTGATATGACGTTTCTTCGCCTCCACCTCCAGGAGCGCCGTGTTGACCTGCAGCTCGAGAACTTTATTTCTTGCCTCTGCGATTTTGTCATTGAGGCTTTCCACTTCTTGCCTCAGAGCCGGGTCAAGATCGGCGGTAGTAAAGACCTGGCCATTGACGCTAACGAGTTGGACTGGTGCGACCGGTGTTCTCGGACCAGCCGGCAGCGGAGTAGCCGCTGGTGTTGGTTGCGGCGGCGGTTGGGGCACGGTTGCCTTAGCCGCGGAGCCCGATCTGGGCGAGGTCCTACGCGGTGTTTGAGCTGGGGCAGAAACCGCTGTCAATAAAACTATTAAAACCAGGGGGTGGAATTTCATAAGTGGCTCTTTCACACGAGACTTCAATAGAGAACCCGCAGCCGTAGCGACGGGATGGTACGGTCAACCTAAATTGATTGTCATTGAGGCCAAGCTTGACCGTACCATCCCGTGGCTACCGCTCCGGATTCTTTATTCAGTTTGGTTCCTTACTTGGCGATCCTAAAACCACGTATTAGAGCACAAAAAAAGCGCTGACGCTGCCTCCCATGAGAGACAGCGTCAGCGTGGTCAGAACTTTATTTTTGCTCAGTGGTAGCGAATGATGCTGCGGCGGCGGCGCTTCACAGGTGTCCGAATAGAAAGCAAATCGCTGTGTCGTCCGTTGAGGATGAACGCCAATCCCTGGTGAGTTACACCCAAAAGGCGAGCAGCCCGGGTAACACTACCTCCCGATGCTTCCAGCGCCTGGCGAATCAGGCTGCCTTCGTAGCGGTGCACTTCGGCTTCGAGCGAGTAGGCCGAGTCCGACGCCTCGGCGTTCAGCAGTAGTCTCGTGGTAGCCTCATCAGCGGCCGGCTCCTGGGTTAGTTCTCGCTCCGCCTCAGCAAAATGGAAAGCCAACAATCGTCGCGCGCATTCTCCTAGGCGCTTCCTGACGCGCCGGTTCTGCGTATTGGAGAGAAGTGATTCAGCCGTGCGGTAATAATCGGCGAGTGCCTCGAGTTTCAAATAACTATCTAACTCCTCAATGATCGTGAGCGCGGCAAGGCCGCCACTCTCCGGATCACCGGCACGACGCGCGACTGCCAGTGCATGGTCCAAGGTCGACTGCGACTCCTCCTGTCGCTGGAGGCGAGCGAGTGCTTTGCCATGAGTCGTGAGTGCTTCCGCAAGTATCGAGTGTTCCTCGCCCTCTTTGAGGGACCTCACTGCTCCGCGAGCGATTTTCTCCGCGAGTTCGTATTTGCCTTCGAGTAAGAGTGTTTGCGCACGCGTGTCATCCGCGCCGGCAACACCCGCATTATCACCTACGCTTTGATGAAGTAGGCGAGCGCGATCGATGTGTTCATAAGCTTCTCGGAAGCGGCCTAAACCGGCAAAGAGAAATCCTTCGTTGTTCTCGACGCGAGCGCGAAATCTTTTGTGTCCGGCCTGTTCAAAATGGAAGCGCGCCGCGGCGAATTCAAGCAGCGCATGATCAATGTAGTCTTCACGATCTTGCGACAGGCCCAAACCTTTGAGGACAATCGCATACGAGTTGTGAAACTTACCTTTGAGTGAATCGTTCGTACTGCGCTCAAAGAAGGGCGCCGCGTCGCGATAGATCTTGAGTGCTTCTTCGTAACGGAAGGCAACTTGCTCGACGATGGCGCTGTTGAGCAACGCGCGCAGACGTTGTTCACTTTCGAGCTCGCCCAGCGACTCTAACGCCAGCCGCAATGTAATTCTCGCCTCATCGATTGCGCCCTCGCGCCAGTAGCAGATCCCGAGATCGACTTTCGCTTCAGCGGCTTTCTCAACCAGGCCCAGTGTTTCAAAAAGAGAGGCACTCTCGCTCACGAGGTCCTTAGCCATCTCTTGCGCGCCTTGTAACTGACGGGCGCTACCGATCCAACCAGTCAACGTTCCAGCGCGCAACAACAGCTCAGCTTTGGCCCAATCAGTTAGACCACCGGTCGCCGGTCGCTCACCCACCGTGACCCAGAAGGGGGCCAGTTCTTCTCGCGCCTTGTCGAATTCGCCGGCCTCCTCCAAGACCTTGGCCCGCTGACACTGCGTGAGAACATCGTGAGCACCGAGTGTCCGGAACTCCTCATGTAGAACCGATCTTTGCAATCCCATATTAGGACTCCAGTTCTGTAATTACGCAAGGAACCTTGCAAGCAACTTAATAGACGGATATTATCGTCGAGTCAACCAAATGTCTACTTGGTTTATACCCACCTTACGGGCTTGACTACTCAATCTTGAGGGAGAAGATCGATGAAACTTGTCAAAAACCTAACGGCGGCCGCAGTGCTTGTTTTAGCCCTGGCGGTCGGCTCGTATGCGGGTGACCAGCAAACCCCTGGACTTACCCCTCCGCCGCCACCAGCCCAGCAGACACCGGGCAGCGCATGTAGTCAAGGAACGGGAACCGAAAGCCAAACCCCCTGTACCCCGGCTGACGACGAGGTTGAGGCTCCAAACCCCCTGGTTATCGACGTAATAACGACATTACTAGGGTGGTTCTGACGAGCAACCAAGTAAAATCTTCCAAGATCGAGCCTATGCCGTGCTTTTGTCACTTGCGGTCCGTTTTTGAGTGTGCGGGTTGGAACGTGGCCGACCGCACTGGAGGAACCGGCTTGGGAGGCCGTGACGGGCAGCATCCTAACTCCATCAGGACGCTAAAGCAATAAAATTACTTGTCTTTCGCCGCTCCAAGCGGGGCGGCGAGAGGCGAGGAGGGCTTTTTAGCCGTCCGTTTCTGGTCCGGCGGCTCCGCCGCCCCCTTCCTTGTTTTCCGCCACTAGACGCCGCACAGTCTCAAGTACGTCAATCTCAGCGGGCGATTTATCCGGTCGCAATCGCAAAATCCTCGGAAATCTTAGGGCAAAACCACTCTTGTGGCGTTTTGAAGGCTGAACCCGGTCGAAGGTCACCTCAATTACAATCTTTGGCTCAACCACTCGAACCCGGCCGTGCCCATATTCCTGAATCGTGTGTCTTTTAAACCACTCGGTCAGCTCCGTTAGTTCGTTGTCGGTCAGGCCGGAATAAGCCTTGCCAATATTCAACAGTTCGTCGTCGCTCTCGGACCGCCGCACGGCAAAGGTGTAATCAGAAAGTAAGTGCCGCCGCTTACCGTGGCCTACTTCCACCGCCGTTACCACCACGTCGAGCGTCGCAATTGCTCGTTTCAACTTCAACCATTCCCGGCCTCGTCGACCTGGTTTATAAGGAGAGGCGGGGCTCTTGATCATCAACCCTTCATTCCCCCGCGCACGGGCCGCGGCAAACTCATCATCGAGTTGGGCCGCCTCCGTGAATAATTTGCCCTGCGACAGACGCAGTGTGCCTGTCGCCGGCACCAGCTGCTCCAGGACTTTTCGGCGCTCCGCCAGCGATTCATTGATCAGTACCTGGCCATCAGCGTAAAGCAGATCGTAGGCGACCAAAACCACTGGCACGGCGATTAAGAGTTGACTACCGACGTTCTTTCGTCCCAGTCGCTTCTGCAACTCACTAAAGGGAAGAATGGCATCTTCATGTGCGGGCACAATCTCACCATCAATGATTGCGTCAGATTTGAGCGACTGCAATGGTCCAATCAGTTCGGGAAAGCGGTGGCTAATCTCATCAAGCGTTCGCGAATAGATTGCGACCCGATCGTCCGCGACGTGGGCCTGCGCTCTGATGCCATCAAACTTGTCCTCAACCAGAAATTCAGGCGGCATCGTACGCGTAACATCAGTTAAGTCGGCCGCAGGTGTCGCCAGCATGAACTTGATGGGATGAAACAGGCGCATGCCTACATCGTGAAGATCGTTCGCTCTGGCCCGTACCGCAGTTTCCCCGATGTCGCCAAGCAGCATGTTGGCGTAGGCCACGTCCGTCAGCGACTGTCCAAACGCCCGGGCGACGGCATCCTCGACCAGGCCTTCGCGCAGGCCGATCCGCAAATCGCTTACTAATAACTTGACCAGATACTTGGCTTCGAGCGGAGTTGCTCTGTGCAGGACAGCTGTTAGTAAAGCGGTCTTGTTTATTATTCCGCGAGTTTCACTCAAGCGAGTAATAATCGACTCGGTCTCGGCGAGCGTTATGCCTGGGGTCGCGGAAACTGTTCTAGCCTCGCGCACGACCTCTTCCGCCACCTCGCCTGCGTCCCCTAATCGCACGTAGCGCGGGACCAACTCTTCACGATGGAAACCGGTTGCGTCGGCGAGGGCGGTACTGATGATGCTGCCGCCGACTTTGGTGGTGCGCGCGTCATTGAGGGGAAATTGGTGCCCGGCAAAATAGCGCGCCGCTCTGCCCAGATCCACATCGGAAAGTCCAACCAGGTAGGCGCCGATTAAGGCTGCCTTCTCCAGCTTTTTTGTGGTGGCAGCCACACTCTCCGCTGTCTCGGAAAAGCGCTCCAAAGTTGCCGCAGCAGTATTTTCAGCCCTGCTCTCCCCACTCATCCTGGCCAAGCTCCTCGATCCAGATTTGACTTTCGCAATAAGTAAGTGTCAAGCACCTAAGAAAGAAAGCAGGAGGGCTCCCTTCTGCTTTTGTGCAACCACGCGCTACAATCCTTGGAGTTGAGAAACCTAAAAACCGTATACCGCGGTGCCCACAGACGCGTTAAAGGAAAATGGAAGTTGAGACTGGAGCCGTGTTAGCACTTATTCTTGATTCGCTTGGAAGCACCGAATTACTTTTTATCCTGGTCATCGCACTCATATTTTTTGGCCCACGCAAGCTTCCTCAGTTGGCCCGCTCGATGGGCAAGAGTATGGCAGAATTTCGTAAAGCCTCTGAGGACTTCAAACGAACCTGGGAAAGAGAAGTTGCCTTAGAAACCGCTCGCTCAGAAGCGGCCGAGAACTCCATCCTGCCGGAAGCATCGACCCCTACGTACGCCGAGTCACATCGCCAGGAGGAAGAACCGGCTCTCGAACCGATTCCTGCCGAGCTGGCCGTGGCTCGGGGCAGTCATGAGAACGTTCCCGTAGAGGCAACAACTGCGCGAGAAACAGAAACTACTCCTGCCCAAAACTCGCCCAAGCACGACTGGCTATAAGCAGCAAACAAAAGAATGTCCGCACTTTTAAAAGCGCTAACTACAGGCAAGAGTAACGAAGAAGAACTTGGTGGCCAGATGTCTTTTCTGGAGCACCTGGATGAGTTGCGCCGGCGTCTCATTCGCTCCATTCTCTTCGTATTCATCGCCGCATCGGTATGTTGGTTCCTTTCCGATCGCATTTACAGCTTCCTGGCCGCTCCGGTAGAACGCGCCTTGGCAGAGGCCCAACGGCGACAGGTTCCGATAGCCGGTCAGAGCGGTAGTGAGACTATTTCCTCCATCACCTCGCTCAAAGAGAATGACACTGGCCGTTACGTCTTCGGCGAAGAGACCAGGCTTGGCACAAGCCTGATTCCCGCCGGCGCCTCGGTAATGGCTCGGGTAGTGAAGAAT
>DATFRK010000293.1:0-9281 GCA_035263325.1 Pyrinomonadaceae bacterium
GTGCGGGAAGATCAGGGCGAAAAAGTAAGACCAAAGGCCGAGCGGTGTCAACGTGTTCTAATCGGTGGGCCCAAATAAAAGATGCTGGATGAAGGCGGAAGATCATACCCTCATCTTCCGCCTTCATTCTTTACCGCACGAGCGAGCGAATAATTCCCTCGAGTGCCGCGGGTTCGAACGGAGTAGAGACATATTCGTTGCAGCCGGCGGCGAGAGCCTGTTCGCGAAACAGATCTGCCCCGTAGGCTGACACGGCCACAATAGGCACGCCGTCAAGCTCCTTCACTGCCCTGATTTTGCGAGTTGCTGAGAGTCCATCCAGTTTTGGCATCTGCACGTCCATGATGATTAAGTCGGGAGACTCATGCTGTGCGAGGGCAATCGCCTGCACTCCGTCTTCGGCTTCGACCACTCGAAACCCTTTTCTCTCAAGCCAGGTGCGCAGTAGTAGACGCGTGTCGTCGAAGTCGTCGACAACAAGAATCGTGCGCGGCTCGAAAGTCGGGTTTGCAGCTTCCATACTTGTGGAATCCAATGAGGTCAGGGGATCTAACTTACGTAACACTGCGCAGGGAGTTAAGCGTCCCAAGCCTAGCATGTTAAGTTGATCGAGCCAACCAACGATTAGTTTGACCGAAAGTAAGAGAAGAGATTACCGCGTCGAGGAGAGCAAATCGGTAACGCTATGGTAGGTGCCAGAGAGCTAATACCGCCGCAGTTACGCGGCGGTACCAGCCTCGAGCAAAAGATTCGTTTATGAGGTGCGGTGGATAAAGACGTGCGTGATGACATAGTTGTTACCGCTACCGGCCACGCCCACCTTTATGATCATAGTACTGCTGTTAAAAACCAGGCCGGTACGGACGGCATTGTTCGTGGGCCAGTTTGACGCGGTCCGATCCGCACCCATGGCATCAATAAAGTGGGAGGCACTGAGACTGACGTCCGGAATCGAGAAGCGCAGCGAGGTGTTGTCGTAGACCTCGATGGCCGCGTGTTGCGGATTGTCCGTCTCTCCCAGAGCTACGCGGACATCGTACGTACCCGGTGCCGGCAGGTCTACGCGAAAACTCCCCTGGCCACCGGAAACAAAGTTCATTCCTGCAAGCCGGCGATCAGCGCTGGTGGTGCGATTTCGGGCGCTGGGAGCACCTGAGGTCCAACCGAACGTGGCGCCACCGCGAGGTGTTGGATATCCGTCAGCGAGGCAGTACGTCTCGTTTGGTCCGTCGCCAACAAAACCAGCTGAGGCGCGGAAGTTGATACCTAAGTCGAATGGTGTGAATCCCCCAGGCGTTGGTGTTGGCGTAGGTGTGGCTGAAGGTAACGGTGTAGGAGTCGGCTGACCGAGTGCCGCTGCGATCATCTGACTTACCTTTTCCTCAGTTGCGAGCGTGCCGGATTCCGTGGGTAACTCGAGTACTGGATTTCCCTGTACCGGTTTGCTGCGGATGATTGCCAGTCCGCTACTCGTACCCGGCATGCCAATGCAAGCGTAGGGAGAATTTGGTGTGCAACTCACCACTTGGACCATCATCACCTTCGCCGTGACGATTGTGCCGGAAGCGATAAATATTCCGATGACGATTCCTAGAATTAGTTTTCTCATGGGTTTGCGATAATCATGTTGACTGGGCCGTAAAGGAAGTTATACCCGCCGCCGCCGTTGTCAGCGTTTCCGGCAAAAGTGGTGCAGGCCGGATTTGCATAGGTGGACCACGTGATGTGTCCCGGGTAGATCCATTCACCATGGATCGAAGTGGCCTGGGTGTTGTCCCAATACCAGCTGTCTCCGTTGTTATCTTCGGAGGACAAGATGTTGTAAGGGGTTCCGGTTAGCGGAGGAGTCCAGGGTGTTGGTAAGTTGGCGCAGATCCAGTCGCCTTCGTTGCCGATCGATAAGTCCACATCAACTGAGCATTGAATGTTGCCGCAGGGGTCGATGTCGTCAATGATATAAATGTGGTGAACCTGATGGTTGCCGGCATTCTTTCTGCGGCAGAGAGCTTTGATAGTTTTGGGAGTGCCGAGCGACCAGAAACCGAAGCCGCCGTAGCCATTGCCGGGAAAGAATGGCTGCCAGTTGTTGCGCAATGTGCCGAGGCTTACCGCGTTTATTAACAATCCCGGATCCGAATTTCCCACGTAACTGCCGGTGGCCGAGACGCTGGTCTGTACTGAGCCACTCTTCGTGACTCGGCCGGAAATGGTTTGCCCGATCAAGCTTGCTGACAGCAGGGTGATGATGGTCAGGGTTAACAGCAGTTTCATGATGTCTTTAAGCTCAGATACTCCTATGACTTACCGACCGTGACGACACTAAGTAGGGTCAAGCAAAGTAGTAGTGGGCGACATCGACATGCTCGATGTCTCAAACGGGCGAACTTTTTAAACCGGGGATTGTTGTGCCTTCGATCTAACTGATGCGGGCAAAAAATCCGAGCCTCCTCAGGGGAGCCGGATCGAAGTCATCGTGGATTTTGTATTACCTCTCGTGGTCGGGACGCAGTAATCCCTGACCAAGGTGATTGCTCACCTCACTGCACTTGAATATCGCTGAGTTACAGTGGATGGCGACCTGCATTGCCGCTGTCGCCCTGCGCGTCCCTCTACGCGCAACAGGTAATCCAAAAACCCGAAGAATTACTTACACCATTAATTACTGGTGAGTCAACCAAGTTGTAGAACGAGTGGTGGTCCAAGATTGAATTGCATGAGCAACGTAATCGCTCTGCAACATTTGCTCCGAAAAAACGGACCAGGACGCCACGCATCATCGTTATGAGCGCAGGCGGCTCGCCTGCTTATTTGAATTCGCGGTTGCAAGTTGCAGACGCGCCGCCCGTGCTCGCCGATCTAGCCCCGCGCAGTGCCGGGGCCGCTGACCGAGGTTTTTATTTTTTGATGTTTTGGTACCCGCGGCAGGGGTCGAACCTGCGACCTTTCGCTCCGGAGGCGAACGCTCTAATCCACTGAGCTACGCGGGCATAGGAGTTGGGCAAGAAGATAGCATAGCGTCTGGTGGAGTCGCCACCAGACTGGTCACCTGAAAAGATTGTGAATCGTTCGCACGATAAAAAACGACAGCGCAGCCATGAGCGCGGCGGCAGGAATTGTCAGAATCCACGCCCAAACGATACGACCTGCCACACCCCACTTAACTGCCGAGAGTCGGCGCGTGGCGCCAACCCCAACAATTGAACCGGTGATCGTGTGGGTGGTTGAGACTGGAGTGCCGGTCAACGTCACATACGCAAGCGTGAGAGCGGCTGCCGTTTCTGCACAGAAACCACCGACGGGCTTCAACTTGGTAATGCGAGTACCCATGGTTCGCACAATGCGCCAGCCACCGCTGAGAGTGCCAAGCGCGATGGCGGCGTGGGCCAACAAAACAACCACGATCGGGATGGCCGGTAATTCTCCATTCGGTCCATAGCCGAGTCCCCAAACACCTCCAGCGGTCAATACCGCCGTAATGATTCCCATAGTCTTCTGCGCGTCGTTACCACCATGGCCCAGGGAGAATGCAGCCGCCGAGAACAATTGGCCGCGACGGAAGATTCTGTCTACACGGGTGGGAGTCAAGCGCCGAAAGATCCAATAGACGAGAACCATCAGGGAGAAACCGAGCAGCATTCCGATCAACGGCGACAGCACAATGAACTTGAGCGTGCGTATCCAAACATCGGTCTTAAGCAATCCGCTTATGCCTCCGTAGGCTGCGATGCCAGCACCAGCGTAGCCTCCTAACAAGGCGTGTGAGCTTGAAGTTGGTAACCCTAAGTACCAGGTAATCAGATTCCAGACTATCGCCCCCAGGAGCGCCGCCAGCAATACATAGAGACGCAACTCGGGAGTGATCAGATCCATGCGCACGCCATCGCCAATCGCCTTGGCGACCCGAGTGCCGAAAACTGCGAAGGCGATGAAGTTGAAAAATGCAGCCCAAATCACGGCCATACCGGGAGAGAGCACCCGGGTTGAAACAACCGTGGCAATCGAATTAGCCGCGTCGTGAAATCCGTTAATGTAGTCAAAAACGAGCGCGAGGAAGACGAGGACAATGACGAAGGCGAAGGTTGGGGACATGGGGGAAGACTAGGAGTGCTTGATGATCACGCTCTCGATAATATTAGCCACATTCTCGCAACGGTCTATCGCAGCCTCGAGCTTCTCATAAACCTCTTTCCACTTGAGTACTGTCAGCGCATCATGTGAGTCGTGGAACAATTCGGCGATTGCGGCATGATAAATATCGTCACCTTCGTTTTCGAGCCGATGAATTTCCACCAGGCGCTGAGTCACATTCTTGGGTCGTTGCAGAGTAGAGACAATCTCTTTCAGTTGTTCCGCCATGCGACCGATCACCGCGGCGAGGTCGCGAGCGTGATCGGTGATTTCCTGCACGTCGAAAATGATGATCGCGCGCGCGGCGTCGTCGATAAGATCTACAATATCGTCAAGGGCAGTCGACATCATGTAGATGTCTTCCCGATCAAACGGAGTAATGAACGACTTATTGAGGCGAGTAGAGATATTGTGAGTCAGTTCATCGCAAGCGTGCTCCAACCCTTTAATCCGCTGCGCGTATTCTCCATAGTGCCGGTTCTTGTCGGCGAGCATCTCGTTCAGCTCGCGGGCGGCGTCGGAAATGTAAAGCACCATCTGCGTGAACAGATCAAAATATTGGTCTTCTCTGGGCAGTAGGTTTAGTAAGCCCATCTTCAGGTCTGACTCCAGGCTGAATTGTGTCTGAAAACGTCGGACTATAACTTACCATGCTATGACTTGCCAAACGAGACCGCAGTCGTATATCAAAGGCCACGCATGACCACAAACTATTTCACAGAGGTGCAGGATTTATTGCGGATGGAGTCGGAGGCGATTGCCCAGACGGCCACGCGTCTTGATCAAGCGCAGGTCGAACGGGTGGTTGATCTACTGGCAAATTGTAGAGGAAAAGTAGTGATTGTGGGGGTCGGAAAGTCGGGCATCATCGCGCAGAAGATCGCCGCCACCATGACCAGCGCAGGGACTGCGGCCCTCTATTTACACCCGTCGGATGCGCTTCATGGCGGGCTGGGAATAGTCCAGCCAGACGACGTCGTTATCGTACTGAGTAACAGCGGCGAGACTAGTGAAATCGTCGAGATGTTGCCGTACCTGAATAACCGGCAGGTGGCGATTGTGGCGATCGTCGGCAACCTTGGTTCGAGTTTGGCCCGCCGTGCCAATGCAGTGCTTGATGCGTCCGTCGATCATGAAGCATGCCCCTTGAACCTTGCGCCGACCACGAGCACTACAGTGGCGCTGGCGATTGGAGATGCCTTAGCGATGACTTTGATGAAGGTCAAGGGCCTGACCAGCAAAGATTTCGCCGTCAATCATCCCGCCGGACGCCTGGGCAAGCGATTAACCCTGCGGGTCGCAGATCTGATGCACCACAGTGAAGAGAATCCTACGATTGCTGCGGGCTCGTCGTGGATTGAAGTGGTGCGGGCAATCAGCAAAGGTGGCCTGGGCGCGGTTTGCGTGGTTGATGGAGCCGGCCGTTTGGCCGGCATTATTACCGACGGCGACTTGCGCCGGGCCATCGAGCAGACGGACCATGCGGCGTTGGCAAGGCTAACTGGCGACGACTTTATGACGCGCAAGCCAACCGTCGCAACGCCTGGACTTCTGGCATTTGACGCGTTGAGGTTAATGGAGGATCGGCCGTCGCAGATTTCAGTACTGCCGGTGGTGGATTCAGATCAGATCTGCATAGGGTTGATCAGGCTGCACGACATTGTGAGGAGCGGGCTCTAGGAATTTTTGATTTTTGAGTTTTGATTGGCTCCTCGGTGACTCATTCTTGTACTTAGAACTTTGTTCTTGGTGCTTAGTTCTTGGCGGCCTTTGAGATCTCAGATCTTCAGATCTCAGATCTCAAACTGTCCTCATAGCGCAGAGCACCAATCTCAAGGAACAGAGCACGAAGCACGAAACAAAGAACAAAGAACAAAGAACAAAGAACAAGGAACGACGCACTGCCGTTGCAAATCAAAAAACAAAACTCAAAAATCAAAAATCACTTACGCCGCTTGGAGCAGCGGCATGTCTACAATATCCCAGGCGGAGCGCACCCGCAGTAGTTTTGCCATCAACCCGGCGTGCATAACATGACCACTGCGTTCAGCGGTGACCTTTCCCATGATCGGCATTCCTAATAACGCCAGGTCCCCAATGATGTCCAGGATCTTGTGCCGCACAAACTCATCGCGAAATCGCAGGCCATCTTGATTCAACATGCCGTCTTCGGAAAGCACAATCGCATTGTCGAGTGACCCACCACGGATCAAGTTTGCTCTTCTTAACGCCTCAATCTCTTCCGTAAATCCAAAGGTGCGAGCGGCGGCAATCTCACGACTAAACGTTCCGTTACTCAGCTCCACCGATAGTTTCTGCACGCCGATCATTGGATGAGTGAAGTCAATCAGGCAATCGATGCGGTAGGTGTCAGCCGGTTCAACACTGATGCGTCGATTACCTTGTTCAAACGAAACCTTCTCCCGCACCAGTAGAGCGCGCCGGGCCAAACGCTGTTCGACAATGCCGGCCCGTTCAATGATGTCGGCGAAGTTCTCTGCTGAACCATCCATGATGGGGATTTCCAGGTTGTCGACTTCAATAAAGACATTGTCGACACCTAGTCCACGCAGCGCCGCCAGCAGATGTTCCACTGTCGACAACATCACACCGGTGCGCATCAGCGTCGTGGCGTAACTGCAATGGGCCACCGATTCAACGGTGGCGGGAATCTCGAACCCCCCGAGGTCCGTGCGGCGAAAAACGTAGCCGGTATCTGGTGGAGCAGGGACCAGGCGGAGGTGTACAGGAACCGCAGTGTGGAGGCCGATGCCGTGGGTTTCAACTGCGGTGCCGAGCGTCGTCTGTTTGATCAAAGTAAGCAAAGCTCTTTTCAGCAAGGGTTCGGGTCAACTAACAATCAATATGAGTGGCAACCAACGTGCCGATTGAAAATGCTGGCAGAACTTCGACTTGCTGATTAGTGGTGTGGTTGTGCGTCCACACATTCAACAGGTCTTGCTGAGTATTTGCCACAACTCAGGACGGAGGTCACCTAGCAGGACAATCGAGCCAGTTGTCTGTGGGCCAGATGGTCAGCGGGCACCCGGGGATTAGAGGTTGGCACTTACAAAAATTTGTATAGTGTCAATCGCTGGAGTACACTCAGGCCCAACAAAACCGTATCGGGACGCGATAGGTTTTTGGCGTGGCGTTTAAGACCCTGTGCTTTCGCCACATCGGCGGTTGAAAGAAACGCGACGCCAGCGCTCCGAAAAGAAGAGAGCCGAAGACCTCAATTCTGCTCTCGTGGAGAAACCGCGATGCCAGACCTTGAAATCACGTGCTCGGAATGCAACACCCCTTTTCAATTCACAGAACGCGAACAGGAGTATTATAGAGAACGCAACCTGACTCATCCGAAACGATGCAAACCATGTCGTGATGCACGGCGCGCAAACTTTGGTGGGTCGAGAGGAGCAGGTGGCGAGCGCCAGCGATTCGAGATTACTTGCGATCAATGTGGAAAGACTGATTCCGTTCCCTTCAAGCCTTCCACAGGCAGGCCGGTATTGTGCAGCGATTGCTTCAGCGCCAATCGCGCGTCACAACAAAGGACCTGAGTCTCGTTTCGCCGAGTGGACCAGAAACAGATCCGACTCTAACCGAAACCTGAAAAAGCAAACCTTTAGAAAACGCGATGCTCTTTTACGCGGTCGGTAAAGAACGTCCCAAAAACAGGCAAATGAACTACGAAACAATCATTTCTGAATTGCGTGACACGGTTTGTGTGGTGACCTTGAATCGACCGGATCGCCTGAACGCGTTGACGGTCAAAGTGGCTGAAGACTTTAAGACGGCAGTGAGTGACGCGCTCCAGGCAGGCGCACGCGCCATTGTACTTACCGGGGCTGGTCGAGCTTTTTGCGCAGGCGGTGACTTGCGCGAGATGCAGGAACTCGCCGGTCGAGCGGGAAGGGCAGAAGCCTTCTTCGATGAGCCACTGAGAATACTGAACGAGGCGATCCTTTTAATTCGTCAGACGCCGTTGCCCTTCATTGCCGCAGTAAATGGCGTCGCGTCAGGAGGAGGCTGCAACCTGGCACTCGCTTGCGATCTGGTTGTCGCGGCTGAGAGTGCGAAGTTCAACCAGGCTTTCATCAAGATTGGTTTGACCCCTGATTGCGGCGGCACTTTTATTCTGCCGCGGCTGGTGGGTTGGAAACGAGCAGCAGAGTTGATGTTTACCGGCGACATGGTAACCGCGCAACAGGCAAAGGAGATCGGCCTGGTTAACGAGGTTGTTCCCGACGATGAATTAATGGAGTTTGTGGGGAACATGGCGGGGCGCCTGGCAGCTGCTCCGACGGCAGCGATTGGACGCATCAAGCAGATGCTGGATGCGAGTGCCACCAACGACATCGCGACTCAACTTGATCTGGAGCGCACGACCCAAATCGAATCCGGCAAGACAAAAGATTTTAGAGAAGGGGTCACCGCGTTTCTCGAGAAGCGCCCCCCGCAATTTTCAGGCGAGTGAAAAGGCACTCAACTGTCGAAACTTCGCGAGCCGCCTAGAATTGGCGGCTTTCTTGTTTGGCCTTTGGTCTTGGGACTTTGGCTCAGTTCGGGGTTCAGGATCTCAAATCTCAGAATTTCAGATCTCAGGATTTCAGATCTTAGAATTTCAGGTCTTGGGATTATCTCGTTTGCGCGTGGGTCAGGTTAGTATCAACGAGATCTGAGATACTGGAATCTGAGATTCTAGGGCCAAGACAAAGACTCCAAGCGACGCCCTGAAGGCCAATGCCCCCGGGTCGGCTAAGAGAAAACACCGACCAGGAACAAAGGACAAAGAACTAAGAACCAAGGACGAAGATCCAAGGCCCAGCAATCAAGAATCAAAACTCAAAAATCAAAAATGGATTCTCTGACCTACGCCCAACTCTTGCGCCGCAATCATTCCTTTCGCCGGTTGTGGATTGGACAGGTCATCTCCGAGCTGGGCAACTGGTTCAACTTCATTGCCACCCTCGGACTCGTTCGCGTAGTTTCCCAGGCCTCACCTGAAGTCACCACGCTGGTCCTGATCTGTCGCCTCGTTCCGTTCACTCTCTTCGCTCCACTCGCCGGAGCCTTTGTCGATCGTTGGTCCAGGCGTCGCGTAATGATCGCCACGGATCTATTTCGCGTAGTGGTGGCCCTCGGTCTCT
>DATFRK010000294.1:0-2885 GCA_035263325.1 Pyrinomonadaceae bacterium
TTCTAATCCTGAGCTGTTGTCCCGGCTCCAGTCTTAGATCCTTCCCTCGTTGGGTCATAACTCCGGCAGTACCTGCGCCACCACCAATGACGGCGCCAATCGCAGCCCCTTTTCCGCCACCGGCAATCGCGCCGATGATCGCGCCAATACCCGTTGCAGCACCCACCTTGGTCACATCATCCTTGGTGGAGTCTTTGCCTTTTACACCACCTTCCGGATCGACGTTAGGAGCGTCCTGGCGGCCCATGGGCACAACTTCGAGCAGTTCTGCATGGAGGCTTACGTTCCGGTTGTCGGGAAAACGCACTTGATCGAATGAGAGTTGTAGTTCAGCGACGCCCTTGGTCTTTCCCGGGCGCTTGACTTGCGACACGTGACCCTCCACCACGGCGCCAATAAACTCGGGTGGACCAATGATGCGCGCCTCGAAGCGATCACCACGCTGTGAAACGTCAGTTGAAAGTCGGCTGTTGAGTTCAAGCACCAGGGTCGTGTTGCGCGGAATCGACGTAGGACCACCGGCTGGCGCACTCGCACTACTACTACTATCGTTGCCGTTGCCACTTGCAGTGGTCGCGGTAGTGTTGTTGTTAGTCGCAGTTGTTGCGTCGCCGGAACTTGGCAGTTCGCCCGGGCCCCGTCGGTGGAGACCGGTCGGGATGATGGAGTTAAACTGCCGCCCCTCATAACCTGCCGAGTATCCAGCTTCGTAACCTTGCTGATAGCCGTCGCGATAGTCTTCTATTGGGCCCCAAACGTCGTTATATGACCGATTGCCTTGTTGGTATTCATCCTTGCTTTGATAGTCACGAGCAGCCTTGTCTGCGTTGTCGCGAAAACCCGACGGGTAGCCATCGGAATATCCGGTCCGATAACCACGTTCCAAAGCGGTCGATTGACCTTGAGCATTGACCACATAGGCGCCAGCGCCCAGAACTGTGGTAGTGGCGGTGAGAACAATCGTAACCAAAACAATCAGGGGAATCTTCAGATAATTCATTTTAGTCCTTCCAAAGAGGTGCGACACCGAAGGTGCCTTTGTCTTGGGAGAGCCAACCTCGCAGCGGAGGAATGCTAACACTGTACTAGTCGCAGGCAAAGTACTAAGTGCTTGACGCTCCTTGATGTGCAACCTAGACTCGTGCCATCGGGGGAGCGACATCAAACTGACCCTTCAGATGCTTATTTCTCAGCAAAAGGTTGGAGGCTTGAGACTTTTGGATGTCCCATCGGCGAGTTTATCTAGATCATAGTGCCACCACGCCCGTTGACCCGCGGGTGCTTGAGGCGATGCTGCCCTACCTGACCGAAAAGGTGGGAAATGCCTCGAGTGTGCACGGCTTTGGCCAGGAAGCACGAGCGGCCGTTGATCGGGCACGACGAGAAGTGGCCGGGCTGGTGGGCGCCAAACAAAACGAAGTCGTGTTTGTCTCGGGCGGTACAGAGGCCAACAACCTGGCCATTCGCGGACTCTGTGAACTGGTGGCGCCGCATGGCCGGCACATTATTATTTCGCAAATTGAACATCCTTCGGTATCTGGGGTTTGCGATGCCCTGGCAAAGCGCGGCTGGGAAGTAACTCGACTACCGGTGTACCACGACGGCTTGGTCAGGTTGACGGATGTCGAGGCAGCAATACGACCAGATACGGTGCTGATCTCGCTCATGCTGGCGAACAATGAAATCGGCACCATTCAACCGGTAGGAGAGGTTGCGAAATTAGTCCGGGCAAGACGTGATGCCGGTCAGGCTAATTTATGGTTGCATACAGACGCGGTCCAGGCCTGCGGCAGAATCAACGTCAACGTCAATGAACTAGGTTGCGATCTCTTAACTCTGTCGGCTCACAAACTCTATGCGCCGAAAGGCATCGGTGCACTTTTTGTAAGACGTGGCGTTCGTTTGTTGACACAAAGTGTGGGCGGACACCAGGAACGAGAACGAAGAGCGGGAACCGAGAACGTTCCTGGCATTGTCGCCTTTGGTGCAGCGGCGACACTTGCTCGTTTGGAATTTTCCACCAGGGCGATTCATGACAGGCAGCTACGCGATCGGTTTGAGCTGGAAGTACAGCGGCGTATTGGCGACGTGGTGATGAATGGCAATCGCGAGCGGAGGCTGCCGCATCTCTCCAATATCTCGTTCCGCTTCATCGAAGGTGAAGGCTTGCTGATCAACCTGGATATGCAGGGAGTGGCAGTGTCGACCGGCTCGGCTTGCTCATCGGGAACCTTGGAACCTTCACCAGTAATTCGCGCCCTGGGTCACAACGACGAACTCGCACGCGGCTCAATCCGTTTTAGCTTTGGCAAAGACAACACTGATGAAGACGTCGACTACACGATCGATGTCCTGGTCCGTTCGGTGGCTACCCTGCGAGCCCTTTCACCGCTGACTAGAACTTCCCAGCTCGAGCAAGTTCTTGCTCGTCACGACTCGAGAACCTAAATTTTGTCTTACTCAGCCACGTTCAAAGATCATCTGGCAAATCCACGGAACGCAGGCGAACTGCCGGAAGCAAACGCAGTAGCGGAAGAGACCAATCCAGTTTGCGGCGATCGCATTCGGCTCTCTTTGTTGGTACGCGAAGGTCGAATTGATCGAGTGAAGTACCTCGCCTACGGCTGTCCACCTACATTGGTTTGTGGATCTGTGCTTACGGAAATGATTCTGGGCATGCCGACGGCGGAGGTGTCTCGCTTGACTCGGGCAAATCTGCTGGCGGCGGTTGGTGGCCTGCCTTCAAGAAAACATCACGCCGCAGCGCTAGTTATGGAAACCTTACAGGCGGCACTCAAGTCACACTAATACTTTCAACGTGGTGGACTGGCCACAGCTCTCGGCCGAGTGGCAGTGGGGGTAACTGTCTTCAGCTTGTGATACTC
>DATFRK010000295.1:0-5066 GCA_035263325.1 Pyrinomonadaceae bacterium
GACAAAGGCAACGTGCTGCCCGTCGGGCGACCATCGCGGTTCCACGCAAAAGCCGGGGACGTTCGTCAATTGATAAAGGTCTGTGCCGTCGGTGCTCATCGACCAAATCTGGGACGAGCCGCCGCGGTTTGACGAGAAGACAATGCGGCGTCCGTCCCGCGACCAATCCGGGTGAGTGTTGACGTATCGGTCGTGTGTAAGCGAGATTGGCGTCCCTCCGGCAGAGGAAACCACGTAGAGGTTGATCGCCTCTCCCGCCCGGCTCGCATAAACGATCCGCCCGCCATCCGGAGACCATGATGGGCTGAAGTCGACCGGGATGGTCATGTAAGGAGTGAACGACGGAGATTCTGATTGGGATAGCGCCTGTACAAATGAGGACGTTGAGAGGATCGTTAGAAGAATTGAAACGGTGCAAAATCGAAGCGTATTCATGCGTTCATTCTGCTCCCTCTATGCTGAGTTTATCACTGGTTTTCTGTCGCGGTTTTAAATTCCCGGCATATCGAGAAGTGCTTAAGTTTGCGGTTTTCCACGCGCGATTATGGCGCGATGGCGTCCTCTTACCTGGCATTACCTAACTTACTTTGACGGCTGCGGATTCGGTAAATACTGGATTGTCTGGTTTCGTCTCGCCTGGTTGATGCCCCTTGCCCCGTCTCATAATCTGTTGGTTCGGGGTTCAAATCCTGCGGGGCACCAGGCGCTTTTTTCGAGAAAGCAGGCATATCAATAGCCCTCACTAACGGCCCGCTTTTACCACATGGATGAATGGCTTATTAGAAGCAATCAAGGCCGGCGCTAACGTGTCCACTTTGGTGCCAGAAAGTGATTGTGTGTTCTCTCACTAGGGAGTAGGATCTGTGCCGGGCCGTAACCGGAATCCACAAAGCCCGGAATACGAATTTGAGAAATTCCAGGGAGGTGAACGTCGATTCCTTGCCTCAGTGCGGCTTTAGCAGTTTCCTGTCCGTCAGGTAATCCCTGCTCACTGGAAATCCCGTACCTACGACAGATCAGGGCGTTTTTGAACTGTTGGTAACTGGGTCTTTCAACCTAAGGAGGTGATTATGAAATCCTGCCACCAAGGATTGAGTGTAGTTTTTCTTTTGGCCTGTGTCTTTATTTTTCCAGCTTACGCACAAGTGAATACCGCTGACATTGCCGGTCGTGTTACGGATGAACAGGGCCGTGTGGTTTCCGGGGCGACTGTTACCGCCACCAATAAAGGTACTGGAGCTGCGCGGACTGCGACGACAGACGACGCGGGGGAATACACCATTACCCAATTGCCTCCGGGAAAGTACGATTTATCTGCCGAGGCCAAGAACTTTAGCAAAGCGTTGGCGGCGGACATTGAACTGAACGTAGGCGCGAAGGTAAAGCAGAATTTTGACCTAAAGCCTGGCGACGTAACAGCGACAGTCCAGGTAATGGCCGGCGGCCTTACAGTTGATACGACGACGTCAGAGATCGGCAAAAGCATTACGCCAGCCGAGGTTCAGAACTTTCCACTGCTTAATCGCACATTCGCCAACTTATCGCTCATTTCGCCTGAGGCGCGGCCGGTTGGCACGTTCGATCCCACAAAAACCCACGTCGGGAACGTAGCTTTCAGTGGTGGCGATGGCCGGCAGGTGGATGTAAACGTCGATGGCGGAGACAATAAAGACAACGTCGTCGGCAGCCTATTGCAGAACTTCGCTTACGAGGGCATTCAAGAATTCCAGGTTCTGGAGCATCGCTGGACTGCGGAGAGCGGTCGCTCGGTTGGCGGAGTTGTTAATGTCGTCTCGAAGTCAGGGACCAACGATCTACATGGATCCGGCTTCTTTAACTTTCGCAACCAGTCCTTACGCGCAAAGGACTTTTTTGAGAAACAAACCACCGATCCCAAACCCAGTTACAACCGAGAAGAGTATGGAGGCTCGGTTGGCGGACCGATCGTCAAAGACAAGATCTTTTTCTTTGGCGCCTTTGAACGTTTCAGAGAGCGGCAGAATCTACTTGTCAATCCGGCCTTGCTTCCGGAGATTACGGCCATACCGGGTGTGACCGCGTCGCCCACGATCCCGCTTCCTTACAACGACACTCTGCTAACTATCAAGGCAGACCAGCACTATAGCAGCAAACAGGCATTGTTGTATCGGGTTGCTTATCAGAAGAATGACTCTCCCAATGATCAGTTCGATCCAACACTACCCGCTGATCTAACTGGTGGTAACCTGAATAACAACCGGCTATATAGCGTTCTGGTCAGCGACAGCTACGCGATTAGCCCGACAAAAGTAAATGTGTTCTCTTTCCACTATCAGGATTTCAAGAACTCAATTCTCGGTGTAACTACGAATCCGAACCTTGTGTTTCCTTCGGTACAGAGTGGCGCCAATGTGAATGTGCCCCAGCAGACAATAGAGCGGAAGTTTCAGTTGCGCGATGATTTCTCTCTAATAAAGGGCAGGCATGTGATGAAGTTTGGTGTGAACTACATCAGAACAGAGCTGCAAGGCTTCTTCTTTTTCGGAGCCAACGGGTACCAGATCACTTTCTTCGACAATCCTCTGGCGATTAAGAACAATCAGCACACCAGTAATTGCCCAACCGTTCCGTTAAATCAGGGCTGTTACCCGCAGGGATTCGCTACTCCAGGTGCTGTTAGAGAAATCACCTTCAATACTGGCTCCGGGGACACTGGTCAACCGCCATTCCACCAGCTAGCGTTGTATTTTCAGGATGACTACAGGGTGACTCCGAAATTCACTCTGAACCTCGGACTGCGCTGGGACGCCAACATAGACATGCTGATTGATCAAACAAATAATCGCACCATCAGGCTGCTTAGCATGCTGAACAACCCACGCGCTCGCGCGATTACCGGTGATGCCGATCAGCTGAAGAATACAACCACCGGCTACAAGGAGTTTCAGCCTCGTATTGGCTTTGCGTGGGATGTAAAGGGCACCGGCCAAACAGTGATTAGAGGAGGCTACGGAATCTTTTACGATCAGGTTTTTCAGAATCTGATACTGTTTGCCAAACAACAGTCTAACGATACCATCTATCAAACCGTTCTCGATCTGGTGAATGACTCAGTTGGCGTCGGCCAGCTCGCCGGATTTAGATTCGGTGTCGACCCACTGCCGGCACCGCCCGCAAACTTCTCGCCGACCAATCTCGAAGTTGGAGGGTTTGGCCGAATCAATGATCCACTACTGAAGGATCCCTACGTTCAGAAGTGGTCCTTAGGGGTTGAGACCAAACTGGGCCGAAACTACATCCTCTCGAGTGACTTTGTACACACCTTAGGGCTTCATGAAAACCGAGTAGCTAACATCAACCCCCGCATTCGAAGTCTCTGTGCCGCCGGTTTTCCGGGCTCGAATCCCTCATCGCCTCTCTGCGTTAGAGGGAGCAGCACGAGATTCTTCGACAAAGCCTTTGTTGATGCCGGCCTCGGCGCCGGACGGTTGGAACAGATCAATATGTTTACGTCCACAAATCGATCTCGGTACGATAGTTGGGCCACAACTCTTCGCCGTCGAACTCACAGCACGCTAATGTCGGCTAGCTATATCTGGTCCAAGTCTCAGGGTTGGGGTGGGCAGCCAACCGCCTCGTACAGTGGCAACGGCATTGCAATCACGCTTGAGAATCAGTTCAAACCAGAAGAGTTCGGGCCAACGCGAATCGATGAACGCCATCGGATCGTCGCGAGTGGGTTATTCGACTTTCCCCACGGTTTCCAGCTTGCGCCAATCGTCCAGTTTGCGACTGCGCGGCCGTACTCCCCCATTGCCGGCATCGATATCGATGGCGATGGACGTGCTACCGTCGATCGAATTTGTGCTGGCGTCGATCCCCTGACTCTGCTGCGGGCGCAGGTGGCTGGTACACCAGTGCCGGCCGCCGCTACGGCCCTGGGCTGCACACAGACCCGGGTAAATAGTCAACGCGTTGGGTTTGTTGTTAAGAACGGCCAGATTGAAGAACGCAGTGGCCGATTCTTCAACGTAGACTTGCGGGCTCAAAAAACCTTCAGCCTGAGTGAGACCGTCAAGGTCAGGGCCTACGCTAACTTCTTCAATCTGTTCAATCGCGAGAACCTCTCTTTCGGAGGGCGTTTAGGTCTGAGCTCCCTTGGTTCAAGCCTCTTCCTGCAGCCGGTCGCGTTGTATGGGCCCGGCTTTGGTCCTCCGGTCGGATTACCATTCACGGTCCAGATTGGTGGGCGGATTGAGTTCTAAGGAATTTGCTCCCGGAGCTTTCTGACCTCTAAGGCGCCGACCTTCCCCTCGGCGCCTTTTGCGTCGCGTAGTTTCCTCAGGCGTAAGTATGGCGCGACGATTTGATTGTTCTTGTCTTCATTTCAATCTCTCCTTTCCTTCGAAACTTCTGTAAGACGCGGCCTTACGCAAAAGCGCTCATGGCTGTGGTGCTGACATGCCGCAATAACCCTTTCGAGTGCTGTTCACCCAATTCTCTTGTAGTAGGTAGTCGCGTGTACCGAGGTGGATATTGGCTAGTGCGCCGGTCGGAGAAACGTAGGTAGAACCGAAGATTCCCTGACACTTGGTTGAGTTCTCAAGTCCGTATCGATCAAACCAACTAGTACCTGTTGGATTGGTTACCATTGCGGACATGACGGCGGCCAAGTTGTCGGCAATACCATCGCCGCTGAAGCTAGCGTTGGGAGTTGGACCAGGATAGGTCAACTGCGGTGCTGCCACACTCGGACAGCGTGCAGGGTCACCGATGAATGCATACTTAATTTGCGACCCCTGATAGAGGAACATTCCATGATGTGGGGCCGCATTCATCTGGCACAATCCACTTTCATTCGAGCTTACGTCTGCGGAGCCAAGCACGACGTAGATCCCCGCACCATCCAATGGAAGCACATGGGCGTCGAGTAGATCGCGGACGATCGACTGAATATCGGCAACGCTTAACTGAGCTCCCTTCGAATATGCATTGGTAGCAGTGCCCGAGTAGATCAAGACGCCGTTCGGCCCACCGCCATTGAGATCTCGATAATCAACATTGATTTTGAAATAAGGCGAGCTGCC
>DATFRK010000296.1:0-3563 GCA_035263325.1 Pyrinomonadaceae bacterium
ACCGCTGGCAGCGCTTCTCGTGATCTACGGCGTCGTCACATTGGCCCTGGCAACGCGCAAATAAGAATCGATCTACAGATTCCCCGATCGCGCCGCACTTCTAGCCTACACGAATAGACAACCTCTGATTGGGAAGGTAAACTCAATTACCCTTCCCTGACGTGATCCCCGCTTAATAGCCCTCAGGCGTTCGAGTTTTAAATTGAGAGTAGCACTATGCAAACGACAACGAATGAGGTGGCCGTCCTGTTGCGCCGACTTGCCGAAGCGATCGAAGCAAACAAGTCGGTTGTATTAAGACTGGCGGGCGAGAATGTGCTTGTGCCGTCAAATGCCGACGTGAAGCTGGAATACAAAAGTGGCGAGGAAAAGGAAGTCAACATCGGCCTAAGGTGGGACGGTGAGTCGCTCGCGCCACAACTGATTCGTCGTCACAGCGAGCAGGTTAGAGATTCATTCGGACACGTTTATGATGTTCTGATTTATGGCGAAGCAGGCAGCACCGGTACCTGGGAAGGTTGGCTTGAGTTTGTGCCCCTGGATGGCGCAGTCGGTTCGCGTCGTACTAGTCGAGAAACAACGCAACCAGATCGAGTTGCGCTCGAATACTGGGCGACCGGGCTACAGCCACTTTATCTCCTCGGTGCATTCGAGCGCGCCTCGTAACCGGTACGCTAACTTGTTATGGCGCCTGTTGAATATCGAGTTCCGCAGCTCGGGCCGGTGTGACGTCTTTTAGCTCCAGGACCTCAATACCGATCACTCGCTGCCCGTCGTCGTCCTTAACATAAGGTCGGCCAATCAAGCTCAACCTCACACCGCGAGGCGAATTGCCATTATTGTCCGATTCTGTGAGGGCACGCCGTCGAATCAAGGTGCATGCTTCATTGTTGAAGGTACAGCTCAGTTCAACTCGGGCACCACATGCGTCCTCAGCCAGAGACGATACATTTCTGGGTTGTTGATAGTCGCCCTCGACCCGAACGACTCTACCTTCGTAGCGATCCGAATCCTCGACCAGATCACAGAGGCTCACCGACTGGATCCGAGAGGAACAACCCCTGCCATACGAACTGCCTTCCGAAAAGACGAAACGCTTGGTTACCACGTGAGACCCGCTCGCCACATTAGTGGAGGCTCGCCACGGTAGGACATGCGTAACTGCAGAAACGACAACGCCCAGGATAAAGGTGCAGAGAGCAATTAGGATTCTTACTCCAAACTTCATTTCTCCCTCCCTTCAAGGAGAAGCTGCCTTGTTCTTTTAACAGCCGAACATTGGGGGGACGGTCGGTCAAGCAATTGTTTGTAACGAAGATACGCCTATTTTCTATTTGCTTCAAACGCTCTAGCGACTGTTTGAGATACGCTCCAGTCAATTTCATTGTTTCACTGGGATCGCAAATATAGAACCCCGAGCGGTAGCGACGGGTAGGTACGGTCAAACTGGACATAAACTGACGAAGATTTCGCGAGTTGAGCGCATCTACCCGGCGTTCCCGCTCAGGGTTCTCCTATTGGGTGACCCCAACCTTTTCAAGCAGAGAGACGAACGTGGAAATTAACTTGGGATTTGCTACCACCAGGAGGGGATTGGGCAACACCTGGGAAGCCAGCAACCGGACAGTGGCTCCGGCGGCTTCAGCGATTGCGGCCGCGGCACAGATGTCCCACGGACCGAGTCCACATTCATAAAAAACATCAAGCTTTCCTGAAGCAACGTTACAAATATCCAGCGAGGGACAACCGCTCCGGCGAATGTCTCGGACCCGCGGCAAAACCTCACGCAAAAGTTCTGCTTGCAAACGGCGCACTCCAGCGTCAGGAAGAAAGCCAGTGCCTACCAGCGCCCGTTCGAGTTTGTCTTCACTTCGCACCACAATTGGCGCGTCATCATAGGTGGCTCCTTCACCGACCACAGCGGCGTAGACTCGGTTGCTGAAGGTGTCGTGCACCACGCCGACCCTTCTTTCTCCATTAATTTCGATACCCACCGCGACTGAATGAGCCGGATAGCCATGGACAAAGTTCGTGGTTCCGTCTAACGGATCAAGAATCCAGCGCACGCCGGAGGTTCCCTGGTGGTTTGTACCCTCTTCACCAACAATTGAATCGCTTGCTCGTGTCGCGAGGATCGCGGTAACCAAGGCTTGTTCAGCCTCGCGATCAACTTCGGTAACGAGATCCGTGCTCGAGGCTTTGCTACTAACATCAAGCTGGCCAAGTTGGATAGCGGAACGATGGACGCGTGCAGCCTGGCTCGCGGCGTACTTCGCAGTATTTAGTAATTCTCTTAATTCTTCACGCACGAGGAGTTCAGCGTAAGCTGTGGACTAACTAACCTTCACGAGATTTCCTACCACGGTGATTTTGTTGAACGACATGTCGTCCTCCTTTCGGCTCAGCATAGGAGTGCGTGACGGGAATCGCAATACTCGCAAGGTTTCGTACCAGTTTTATTACAGGACCTCATCACCACAAAGATCGTCGTAAGCCGAGAGAACACACCTGAGACAGTGTTGCCATCGATCGCCGGGCACTCCACGATTCCAGAACAGCAGTGGTATCGTCAGATTCCGCACTGCCCCAAATCGATAGTCCAACCACAAGTCATCCCAGGAGTAATCATCGATTCCGCTGGCTGAAAGTTTTTCATGATACTTATGTAGGAGCGAGAGTTCCTTTGCTTGTCTATATTCTCTATCCCAATGCGCAGCCATCAGAAAGGCCAACTCCCGGGCGCCAACATCTACGTGCCAGAGCTGCCAATCGATGAGATACACCGGCCCAGTTTCCTCACGGGGAAAAAGAAAGTTCCAACTGTGAGCATCGCCGTGAACAACGGTAAGAGCTTTGGGGCTGGTCAAACGAAGCCAGGGCCGAAGTCGTGAACCGAAGACCCGCTCAAATAGTTGACGGTCGAAGGCTGATAACTCATTTGCTGCGGCATCGCAAAACCCCGGCAGCAGCGCTGCTATTCCTGACACCATTGAACTGAGGGATTCAGTGGTGTGCGGCGAACCTAGCGTCACGCCAAGTTCAGAGTCCTGCCACCACCGGGCATGGACCATGGCAAGATTATCAACCATCCCGACACAGTCTGTGTCTGAGGGAGGTAGCGGCCATGATTGATTGGTGTGACTGGTCCTCAGGTCTTGCAGTATTAAAGTTCCGTCCGTAGTGGCCAGATAGAAGGGCACAATTGGTGGGGAGGGTAGTTGTGGTGCCAGGCGAGAATAGAAATCCAATTCGTTCACTGAGATCTTTGTTGCGTCGCTTACGGTCGCCAGCGGACGCTTCAGCACAAGTCGCTCAGGGAGACCAGGTGAAGCGTCAGGCGAGTAGGTCACCGCCAGAAATGTGAGGGTCGAAACGATGGTATCGACTTGTCTGTCGAGCGATACATTCGTTACCGCGCCTCGATTCAATGCCCCAGACGAGTAGAAGAGGTCGGTAAGTGCTGTGTGTGAAGTAAGACTCAAGGTCATTGCCAATTGCCAATTGCTGAGTGTTATTCAATCAGTAATGAATTAGTTATTGGCAATCGGCAATTGGCAATCGGC
>DATFRK010000297.1:0-14392 GCA_035263325.1 Pyrinomonadaceae bacterium
ATCCCGCGGACTCAGAAGTCTATCCCAACGAAGGGATGAGTGATCCGCCGAAACCTTTCAAGCTGTTCTTCACACGCGGTGCCCGTCCTCCATTAAGCGCCGTAGATGATCATGGCCACGATGTCCTGGATCAAATTACCAAGCTCGACCGCCGTTATCCTAACGACTTCCGCCTCGAGCGCATTCGTGGCTACGCGGATGAACATTCCTTGACGCTGAACCTGGCGAAGGCCGAAAGCCAAAAGCCAAAGGCCACTGTAGGCCGCACAGTTTTACTGCTCACCGGTTGGACAGACTACGCCTGGTCTAGTGACAACCTGGCAGCTTCTCAATCTCACAAAGAGATGAGCTTGCCCTCTTTACAAGTAAAGGATGTCCGGGGTCGTTGGCGCACAGTCATTGCAGACATCGGGATTCCCGTTGGTCGGCCGCAGACCGTGACCGTGGATCTCACGGGTAAGTTTTTGAGTGCCAGTCGTGAGGTGCGCATCGTGACCAGTATGCGGATCTACTGGGATCAGATATTGGTCGATACGTCTGACGGTCGCGTCGATTCACGCATTGAGAAGCTTGACCCGGTGAGTGCTGGACTGCGGTGGCGGGGATTCTCGCGTGAAGAGTCGGCAGATGGTTGTGAACCCTTTGGTTACAACTATGAGAAAGTCTCGTACCTGTCACCCTGGAAGACTATGACGGGACGTTACACGCGCGAAGGCGATGTGTTGCCGCTGCTGTTGAGGACAGACGATATGTTTGCCATCTCGCGACCAGGTGATGAGATCGCAGTTTCGTTTGACGCGTCAAAATTACCGCCCTTACCCGCTGGTTGGAAGCGCACTTTCCTGCTTTACTCGGATGGGTTCAGCAAGGAGATGGATATAAATTCCGCGAGCCCTGACCAGATCAGTCCCCTGCCGTTTCATGGCATGACAAAGTATCCGTACAGCTGGCCCGAGCATTATCCCTTGACCAAAGAGCGACTCGAGTATCTTGATAAGTACAATACTCGCATCGTGAATTCTCCAATTCCTCGGATTGACGCAGCGCTACTTGGGCAGTAGGAGAGACCACTGGCTTCAGCCGCGTGGAGTTTCAATTTCAACCTAGACTAACCACAGCCAGACTTGCGAAGAGACCACCCGGCTGAAGCCGGTGGTATCTTTAAAACCTGCTGGCTTCCAACTAAAGTTGGAGAACAGACCCCACCCACAGTCTCACGACAGCGTACCCTCAGCATGTTAGTTTGCCTGCCGGTCTGTAATGTATCGGGTTTCCGGGTAGGTTTTGTCTAAGAGAGAACCGCGAAGGTTCCGCAGACAGCCCACTCCATCCGGATTCGAGTCCTGAGCGTCTCGCTAAAAATCAAGCATCGAACTCTCGTAGAGTTCCGCAATTGCAGTGGTGGCCCAGTTTTCCACAAGCATTTGCAAGCTCCGAGATCGTCTAACTGAAAGCAGAGGTATACCCCAATGAATCTAGCTGCGCATCCGCGGTGTTACCCAAGGATCGTTGGTTCTCTCCTACTCCTATTGGGCACACTCTTTCTAACCGTCGCCCAGCCGGTAACGACAAACGCTCAACAAGCAGCTTTCGCCACCCTTAGCGGAACAGTAAAAGATCAAAACCATGCGGTAGTTGCCGGCGCTCAGATTCAAGCGACCCGCAAAGGAACGGGACGCATGAGGCAAACAACCACCAATGCAGAAGGATTGTTTGTTTTGACAAATCTGCCGGCTGACGAGTACGAGGTGAAGATTCACGCGACTGGCTTTGCCGAAAAGACACAAAACATCGTCTTACAGGTTGGACAGAGTGAAACGCTCAATGCAATTTTGAGTGTTGGCAATGTGACTGCCAGTTCCGGAGACATTATCGCTGATGCGAGCGCGGCTTTGAATACTGAGTCCGCCGTGGTCGATGGAGTCGTCAGTAAGCGCGAGATCGAGAACCTTCCGCTGAACGGGCGCAACTTTCTGGAACTCGCCCTCCTGATACCCGGTAATGCACCCGCTCCGAATTTCGATCCCACCAAAAGTAACACCGTGGTCATTTCCTCAGCCGGGCAACTGGGTCGCGGCGGCAACGTAACAGTGGATGGCGCAGACAACAACGATGATGTTGTAGGCGGACCATTACAAAACGTTTCCCAGGAGGCAGTACAGGAATTTCAGATCGCTACGAATCGCTTTTCCGCACAACTCGGACGCTCGGGGTCGTCGGTAATCAACATAGTTACCAAGTCGGGCACGAATGAGTTTCACGGGTCGGGCTCTTTCTACTATCGCAGTCACGCACTGCAAGGGTTGCCGGCCACCTTTGATCGCGGCTTGGGCCAGGAACCCCCTTTCGATCGCGAGCAGACGGCGTTTGCCATCGGTGGTCCCGTAAAGAAGGACCGGCTCTGGTTCTTTGGTTCGTTTGAATATCGCAACCAGGACGGCGCGGTACTGGTCGGCGCCCGTAACCTCGCCTCTCGCACGATCATCAAGAGCTTCGCACCGGCACCGCTAAACGATCTGCTGAGCACTAACAGAGTGGATTGGCGACCGGGTGAGAAAGACCAGTTAAGTTTTCGTTATTCACTCCAACGCGAGGATGATGTCGCAGCGAGTAGTTTGGATCGCGCTATCGGTTCGGCCTCGCAACGCCAGGGGAGCACAAACAATACGCACTCCTTTCTGACGAACTACACGCGGGTGTTGAGCGCTCGCGACGTCAACAGTTTCAACTTTAGTTTCAGTGACTTCTTCAATGATATCGAACCGGTCACGATCGAACCGCAACTAACCTTTCCCAGCATCCTGGATGGCGCTTCCTTTCGTGTGCCCCAGGGTACCAAGCAGCGCCGCCTGCAGTTCAGCGACACGCTGACAATGGTCCGCGGCCATCACACCTTCACCGTCGGCGGTGAGTTGCAACGGATCGACGCCGACTTCGATCTGCGCGTGTTTCAACAGGGCCGGATCGAGATGATCGAAGACTTTCCCGACTTTGATCGCAATAACGACGGTCGGGTAGACGATAACGATCTGCTGTTCGCAGTTACTATAAGAAGTGGCAAGCCCACCGAACCCTTACTGCTCCCTGATGCAGACAACTTCTTCTTCGCTGGTTTTGTGCAGGACGACTGGCGCGTGCGGCCGCAGTTCAACTTGAACCTGGGGTTGCGCTACGAACTCGACACCGATGTGAAGAACATTAATCGAGTGGATGAGCTCAACCCGTTAGTTTTGCCTTTCCTCAAAGGAACGAGAGGAAAGGATGTGAACAATTTCGGTCCGCGGGTTGGTTTCAACTACTCGAATAAGAGTGGCACCACCAGCATCCATGGTGGCTACGGGATCTATTACGACCGGATCACGCTCGAGATTCAGTCACTCGAACGTGGCCTGGATGGTCGTTCCTTGCCCATCGAAGTGCGCGCCGGGCCACTCTTCTTCATACCGCCGCAATTCTTGTTTGACCCGGTCAACGGCAAGTTTCCCCCAGGCGCGCCAACCCTTGCCAACCCTTTTACCGGGTTCATTCTTCCCGGGGCTGGCGCCGGTGGGATCAATATCATTGACAACAACATGCAAAACCCGATGGTCCAGCAAAGCAATCTCGGCCTGCAACAGGACCTGGGTGGTAACTTCATTCTGCGCGCGGACTATTTGCACAACTTTGGTACTCACTTCATCATCGGGCGTACGGTGGGGACGGTTTTCAATCCCGTCGTTGGTGGGCCAGACTCGGTGGTCAATCTCGAATCGAGTGTCAAGACCAAGTACGATGGCTTGTTGCTGAGCCTTGAAAAGCGTTTCTCAAGTCACTATCAGTTTCGCGCCTCGTACACTTTGTCTAAGGCCTTTAACTACGCCAATGACGATCAGATACCGTTCTCGAATGGTCCGATCGATCCCAACAACCTGCACCTCGAATACGGTCCGACGCCCAACGACCAGCGACATCGTTTTTCCTTGTCAGGCATAGTCGATCTCCCTTACGGCTTTCAGCTTGCACCAATTCTAACTTTGGCCTCGAGTGTTCCCATGGACATCCTTGTGCCTGATGGGAGCAAGCGCGTGCCGCAATTGCAGCGTAACGCCGGGGCCCGCCTCTTCCATACCGGGTCGGAGTTGAACGCTTTTTTGAAAGACGTCAACGCCGGTGGCGGATTCGCCGGGCAACCGTTGCCGTTGGTGCCGGACAATTTGAGATTTGGTGACAATTTTAGTTCACTAGACCTGCGCGTTTCGAAAACCTTCAAGCTGGGTGAGAACGTTCGGCTGCAGCCGATCGTCGAGGTCTTCAACCTTTTCAATGTGACTAACGTGCTTGGGTTTTCCAAATCAAACTACTCTGGCTTCAGTAACACTCTCGGTTCACCCACCTTTGGTCAGCCGGTGATGACCGCTGGCGGAGTTTTTGGCTCTGGTGGACCAAGAGCATTTCAGTTTGCCGCGCGTTTGACGTTTTGAGATTTTTCCCAGAGTTGAGTTTCGGAAGAAGCAGCAAACAGGGCAGTGGAACTAAAACGACAACTCGGCCTGCGTACCGCGACTGCATTAGTGGTCGGGGAAGTCATCGCCGTCGGCATCTTCCTCACTCCGGCGGGCATGGCAAAATCACTAGGCTCGCCGGCTTTGGTACTGTTGGTGTGGTTAGTGATGGGCGCAATGGCTCTCTTTGGCGCTCTTTGTTACGGGGAGTTGGCGGCCCGCTACCCGGAGGCTGGGGGCGGCTACGTGTATCTGCGCGAGGCTTATGGTCCAGTGCTCGCGTTCATGTATGGCTGGATGGCTCTGTTGGTGATGGATCCTGGATTAACGGCGGCGCTGGCGGTCGGTCTGGCAAGTTATGCGGGTTATTCGCTGTCACTTTCGCCCGTAGGAACAAAGGTGCTGGGCATTGGCGTCATCTTGATGCTGGCCGCTCTGAATATTCGCGGCGTCAAACTGGGCGGTGGCGTTGTCCGCTGGCTGACAGTCATCAAGCTTGGTTTTCTCGCCTTTGTCCTGTTGTGGGGCTTTGGCTCACAACGCGGCAATTGGACCCACTTCTCTCCATTCCTGGGCCATCCTTCACAGTCTCTTCCATTTGCTCAGCTCGCTGCGGGGCTTATCGGCGCGTTCTTCTCGTTTGGCGGCTGGTGGGATATGAGCAAGCTGGCCGGCGAAGTGCGTGAACCAAATTACACGCTACCTCGGGCGATGGCTTTTGGCGTAATGATTGTCACACTGGTCTACATCCTGACGAGTGCAGTGTTTATCTACCTGGTGGCTCCGGATCAGGTGACTTCCGGAGAGACCTTTGCCGCTCAGGCCGGTGAAGTGTTGTTCGGCAGATCTGGCGGGCAGGTGTTCTCATTGATTGTGATCGTTTCAGTGTTGGGCAGTATGGCGGCGGTGGTCATCTCAGCCCCGCGAGTCTACTACGCGATGGCCCAGGATGGTCTGTTTTTCCCCGGCGCCGCTGCCTTACATCCGCGCTGGGGCACACCTGCCCGAGCGATTGCCTTGCAGGCAGTGCTGGCTTCAGTGCTGGTGGTGTTCAGCAATTTTCAGAACATCGTGGCTTACTTTTTCTTTGTAGTGGTTGTTTTTCTGGCGCTCAGCGTCGCGGCGATATTTGTGCTGCGCCGCAAGGGTTCGGCCACCACTTACCTGACCCCCGGTTATCCACTAACGCCCATAGTTTTCCTGGTGATGGTTACACTGGTACTGATTTTATTGGCTGCTGGTGACCCGCGACATTCATTTCTGGGCGTCGCGATGGTCGCTTTGGGGGCGCCGGTTTACTATCTCTTTGTGCGACCGAAGTCGCTGGCAAATCAAGCAAGCAGGAGTGAAACAACCTAAATGACCTGGATCAAGACCATACCCGTCAGCGAGGCTGACGAGAAGTTGCGTAGCGCGATGGAGTCGCAACGTGGACTCTATCCGATTGAATATTTCACCCCGGTACATCCCACCCCAGACGGGGAGAGTTCCGGCATTGTTTCTTCGCACACTTTGATCCCGGACGCACTCTTTCATGCCTTTGCCACCTTTGGTTCGCTGATGTCGCCGGAGTTGCCACTCGAGCGACGGCAACACGAGATGATCGCCACGATGGTCTCGGTCACCAACCGATGTCATTATTGAATTGAGTCTCACGCAGAGTTTCTGCGTCGCGTTACTTTAGATGAAGAGATGGTGAAGGCGCTGGAAGCGGATTACCGTACTGCGCCTATTAGTGAACAGGATCGAGTGATGCTGGACTACGTGGTCCAGGTCACGAGGGACGCGACCAGGATCTCACCCGCCGATCATGATCGTCTGCGTCAAGCGGGCTTTGATGATCGTGGAATTCTTCAGATCACCTTGATTGCTTCCTGGTTCAACTACATCAACCGCGTTGCCGATGCCCTCGGCGTGGGCCGCGACTGAAGGCTTCTTGCTGACGATACTGCGTGCCAAAACTCAGATACCAACGGCTTCAGCCGCGTGGTCCTTCAATTTCAACCTAGTCACAGTCGTTGCCAGAAAGGCGAGAGATACCACCGACTTCAGTCGGGTGGAGTTTCAACTTCTGCCACTTTCTTTTAGCGAGAAGGCTGAAATTGAAACCCCACGCGACTAAAGTCGGTGGTATCTGAAAGAGACTCAATCCTTTGAACTAGGTCGAAATTGAAGGACCACGCGGCTGAAGCCGGTGGTATCTGACTTTTGAAAGCTAAGTCTCAATAGCGACAACTTCTCTATCCCTATTTCCCAACTCTCATAATCTTCCACTTCACCTGGCCCGCCAGCGGATCACTTTGCAAAGCATAACCACCACCCGCACTGTTCAGACTCAGTCGCTGCTGATTCCCATCCGGAAGCGCAAACAGACCTGAGGCTGCGCCCTGGTCGGTACTAAACACTCGTAGTTCGATGTTCTTCCAATCCATCTGGGCAGTACTTTGCGCAATCGCAATGTGGGGAATAACCGTGTGATCCTTAGCCAACACAATCACCGGCACTTGCCCCGCGGTAAGCTGATGCCACTGAGCGCCTGCATATACTTTGCCGCTTTGATAGTCGATCCATGAGCCAGGCGGCAGATAAACCCTGCGCGTATCGCCATCCTCGATCAGTGGCGCGACCAGCAGATCGGAACCAAACATGTACTCGTCTTCAATGAACCATGAGGTTGGATCATTGGGGAACTCAAAGAACAACGTCCGCAACATCGGGTAACCATGGGCCGATGATTCCTTGGCCTGAGCAATGATGTAGGGCATCAACTGGTACTTGAGTTCCACAGTCCGCCGGAAAATATCCACAAACTCCGGATCGTATCCCCATGGTTCTCGCGGCGGAGCACCGTGAGCTCGGGAGTGCGAAGTGAGCACGGAGAAACCTAACCAACGACGATAAAGTTCTCTGGGGGCTTTTTCGACAAACCCACCCGCATCGTGACTCCAGTAAGTGAAGCCTGAGAGCCCAAAAGAAAGTCCGCCGCGCAGTTCCGCGGCCATGGCGGAGTTTGTATTTTCCGCATCACCACCCCAATGCAGCGGATAGCGTTGACTACCTGCCCAGGCACTGCGCGCCCAGATAATTGATTCGCCGGTAATTTGCTTGGTGATGTCGGCGACCGCTTTGTTGTAGCGCAGCGGATAGAGATTGTGTTCGTAAAGACCTGTCCGACCCGAGGCATAGAGACCGTTGTAAGGTGCTCCCTCCCCGAAATCTACTTTGATGGCGCCGACTCCCAGCTTCAACAGACCAGCCAGCTTGTCCTGGTACCACTTGACCGTGGCCGGATTACTAAAGTCGAGGGTTGCATCTTCATCAGGAGCGAGACCGCCCGGATTACGCACTGCCAAACCGTTGTTGACAATTTCGGGATAAAGACTGTTCTTGCGCGTGAAATAGGTGTACTGCCAGAGACTGATATGAAACCCATCACGCTTCAAGTCGGCGATCATTTTCGCTGGATCGTGGAAGCGGGTGGTGGAGAACTTGTAGTCAGAGCGCCAGTCAGTCTCAAACCAGCCGGTATCAAGATGGATGACATCAGTGGGAATGCGATTCTGCCGCAACTTGGCCGCAACCTCCCGTACTTCATCTTCGGCCTTGTAGGTGATGCGACTCATCCAGAAACCAAAGGACCACAATGGCGGCACCGGGCTGCGGCCAGTGAGCGCGGTGTACTCGGACAGAATATCCTTTGGCTCTCCCAGAAAGATGAAGCAGTCGAGGGAGCCGTCGCCGAGATAGATGATGTTGGATTGATCGAATGAATTGCCGATGTCCATGGTGAGCGGCGTAGAGGTATGCAGAAACATTCCGTAACCATTGCTGCTCATGAAGAAAGGTATCGGCTTGTAGAGCAGGGAAGTTTGCACACCCATGCCGTCGCGCGCGGCGACGATGATCTTCTGGCCGCGCTTGTTCAGTCGCGTGAATGATTCCCCGAGACCAAAGATCTTTTCATCGGGCGACAAACGGAAGGCTGCCGCCATCTGCCGGCCAAAGTCCTCAGCGCGGCGGATGAAGGAAAAAGGAAGCGGCGCAGAGAAACTGCCGCGCGTGATATTGATGTTCTGGGTGGTTGTTAGTAGTTTGCCTGCTTTGTCGCGGATCTGGATTTCCCATGGGTCTTTCACGATCGTGAGCGAACCTTCGGTGCTGCGATAGGTGATCGATTTGTCGTCCTGCTCAACCTTCCATGAATTATCTTTCGGAGGATTCCCCACCAACATCAGTGACGGCTCATCTCGGATTGGATCAGAACTGGTGTTGATGCGCAGACGAATGGTTCGTGGTGTCACAAACTCTACCAGGAAAGGGAGCGTGGGGTTCTCGTCGTACTCGGGAGGAAACTCGTTATTCTTGTCCGGTGTGAGCGTGCGATCCATCTTGTTGAAACTGAAAAAAGTGCGTCGCATGTTTCGTTGCCACTGTAGCGACCCTTTACCAGTGGCAGTGTCGAAGGCAGTGACTTTGCTGCCAACAAAATAGGTATCTTCGCTCTTCAAGAATTCCTGGCTGACGTCAACCGGATCACCCATCACACGCACGGTGCCAACTCCCTGATTGGCGACCGAGCCTTGCCCGGCGGCGGACGTAGGTAGCGCGATTAGCACGAATATTAAGAAGGCAAAATAAAGGGCGCAGCGCGGGCGCAGCACAGTCTGGTACTGAGAAATCATGCGTATATATCCCTCCTCGAAGGGGACAAAATTGTCGGCTGGAGATGATCGAACTAACTGGGAGCGCAGCGGCCAGCCTGCCGTAACAGCTATGATCTCAAGTACAGCAGGCGGGCCGGTGCGCTCCCAGTCATCATTTGATGCGCTGGGGTTATACCGAAATGGCTCGACTCGTAGCAAGTCAAAAGATTGTTGAACTAAAGATACTTAGACTCTTTGCGTAATCTCTATGTCTCCCCGTCTTCTTAGAGACAGTAACCTTTGAGACAATTAGAGACAGTGACCTTTGAGACAAGTGGACAAGAAAGGTTTTGGCTTTGCCACATTCCTTGCGGAAAGCCTCCGGCTTTCCGCGTGTGCGTAATTATGTGGCGAGGCTGTGCCTCGGCGGCATAGCCCGCCAATAAATTGGTGCGTCGACGGAAAGCCACAGGCTTTCCGCAAGGCATGCGGCAAAGCCGCAGGTGCCGCAGTTTCATTATCTGCCTGTAGTGTCACAAGCATTGAGGCTCCGCGCGTGATCCTTTGCAGCATTTAAACGCTGAGACGCGGAGATGCAGAGAATGCGCAGAGAGTTTCTAATTCCCCGCGAGGAAATCTCTTACCGCTGGATTAACTTGCTTTGCTTCACAACCTGGAGCTTGGTGACCGCAGTCACCCTGGAGCACCATTAGTTTCGCTCCTTTGAGCCGCGCGAACTCCAGCGCCGGACCAGGTGTCACCACGTGATCAAGCTTAGCCACGACGATAAAGGCCTTCGCTTTGACCGCTGCTGCGGCACGCTCCAGCGAGCCACCAAAACCGGCAGCAATGTCGAGTGACATCATCGCCTGCACCTGTCGCACCTTGTCGTTAGCGTCAAAGTGCGAGTTTTTCTTGCTCTTTTCCAGTTCCGCAAAGAACTGGTTGCGAGTCATCTGCTTGTTGTAGTTGTCTGGAGTAGTCAACAGTAGCGAGGCGAATTCTGCTTCAGCGGCCCGAGCCGGATTCTCCGTATAGTCGCCATTGTTCCAGCCGCGATCGTTCATGATGGCGTCGAGTTGCGCTTGCCATAGCAGTAGATCGTAGGGCGCCAACTGTGGTGAACCGACAATGGGAATCATCAGGTTCATGAAGTCGGGGTACGCAATCGCCCACTGGAACGTCTGCATCCCACCCATCGAGATACCCATCACGGCGTGAAGATGATTCAAGCCCAAAGCCCTGGTCACTACTTCGTGTTGAGTGCGCACAGTATCGGCCAGCGTAAACTTCGGAAAATTCATGCGCGCTTGTAGTTTGCTGTTTGACGGCGATGACGAGACTCCATTACCGAGCGCATCAATCAGGATCACGTAGTACTTGTCGGGATCGACGAGTCCAGATGGTCCAACATTCCCTTTTAGTTGTTCGGTTGTGCCCGATGCCCAGGTGGGGAAGAGGACGGCGTTTGATTTAGCCTCATTGAGTTTGCCAAAGGTACGATAGCCGATGCGACAGTCGCGAATCACCTCACCGCTTTCAAGCTTGAAGTCGCCCAGCGAGGCGAACTGTTGCTCCTGGGCCATCGCGCCGGTATGGAGAACAACAGTCAATACGGCGATAGCATAAATGCGTACGAGTTTTGTCATATGTTTTGCTGTTAACTCCGGTGCTTGCACGATAAGCAACAAAAACTATCCGCAGATTACACCGATTACGCAGATTACGTGTGAGGCAGTTTAGTTGAATCGCTTTCGGCTGCAGCAAACGACCGTCAGCTTTAAGAAAATCTGTGTAATCTGTGTAATCTGCGGATAATTTTTGTTGCTCATCGTGCAAGCGCCGCAGACGGTACTGATGTGTGAATTAAGGCTTGATAGTAACTGTGGCCTTGTTACTCGTCATCCCACCGCGACTGAGACTCACTTGATAGTCACCAGTTGTTACCATTGAGCCTGGTAACTTGACTACGATTTGTATGAGCCAATTGTATCCCGGCACCTGGTCCATGAATTCGATCGTTAGCGGATACAACTGATGCTGAGCGTCCTCGGCCTGGGCGGTCACGATGTCTCCGGGTTGAATATTACCGGCGAGCAGGATGATTCGCGTCCGGTGATCGCTACTGAAGTTGTTAGTAGCGCTGAGTGGCAGTGGGTCGCGCATGAACGTGACTGAGTCGAGCGCCAGTGCTCGCTGCAGGTTTTCATCGGTATATAAAATCGGCGCCGGGGTTGGAGTTGGGGTCGGCGTTGGCGTTGGCGTTGGCGTGGGTGTAGGAGTAGGAGTGGATGCAGCCCCTGGTCCGATCACCAACAAGGTGATGCTTTGTGCTGGTACCACCAGGCTCGGGCTGTTGCCGCCAAAGCTGAGGTCGCTCAACCTGGTAATCGTGTTGGCGGACGTCAGTTGCCACACCTGTGCTGCTCCGCTGCTGGAAAAGTTCGTGATGTTTACGGATACATTTGCGCTGTTGGTCAGATTCTTATTGATGACCATCACCGTCAACGCGCCGTCACTGGTACGAACCGCAGCAAACGAGGAAAGGTTATCCGGATCCGGCGCGACGGTGGAAACGCTCGATTCACCAAACGTCGATTTGTTGCCATCGTAGTTCCGGTACATCTTCATAGCCTTGTAAGTCGGCGTCGTCGCATCAGGCGTGGTCCAACGGGTGGCCATGTCCAAACCTTCGCGACCAAAAATTCCGTAAACATCAGCCTGGGTGGTCGCGCCGTTGATGAATCCTTCCGCACCCCAGTTGTATTCGGTGATCCCGATTTGCAGGCCGGGGTAGTAGGTGTTAACCCAACCACGCAGACGCGGAATCAGATTCACCTTGCTGTTGATCCAACTCTGGTCCGTATAGTTTGGATCCCACAGCGAGCGGGTGCCGCGATTGCGCAGGTTGGACATTGCGGGCGAGACATCATTACTGAATGGTTCGCCTCCTTGCGGATACCAGTGCACGGTAAACACATCGAGACTACGCTGCCCTGTCTGCACATCGTGTTGGTGTACCTGGTCGAGCACCCAGGGTAGGTAGTCCATCCCGTTGTGGGCCGCGCGATCCGGCAGACTATTCCAACCGTGCAGGCCGCCCCACTGTTGATCGTAGCCGCTGAAGAGGTAACCACTCCAGCCCCATTCTTCCGGTCCAACCACTACCGCTGACGGATCGTTCTGTTTCACTTTGGCGCCGTAGTCGATCAGCTTGTCGCGGATCTCCTCCATCGTTGGCCCAGTGGGGTGCACGTCACGATGAGTGGAAAACCAGATACTGGGTTCGTTGTCCATCAGGTAATAACGCAAACCACCATTAGCAGCAGTGCCCCATTTATTGGTGAGGTGTTGCATCCAGCCGAGTTGGAATTGTGAGTCCGCCGGTGTGTTGGCATCGTTAGGGTCGTTGCCGGTGATTTGTTGATTGCCTGGCGACCGTATGCCGTTACCGGCGTCAGGAAACCATTGCGAGTCGTTACCGGTCTGCGCTCCGTACTTGGCAATGGAAAAGCTCGATAGTTTGCCTCGACCTGGGCCCAGCTTGGCCACCCAGCCAATCGTGGGAATGGTAATCATTGACTGCGCGCCCACGCTCTTGTTCGCCGCGATGAAGTCGTCGTTGAGCTTGCCGGCAGTGGAGCTGCCTGAATCGAGGCTCTCGAAGTACCAATCGTTGCCGCGATTGTCGCAGTTCAGCTGCCAGTTGTATTGCGAGGTAGCGTTACCACCGCTCCGGTTCAAAGGCGCATTGAGATCGCTCAGTTGGGTGGCAGTGGCGAATGCTACGCCGTAGATATTTGGGTTGATGGAGTGACGGTTTGCGGCGGCGTTGATGTTAATGGTTACCGTCGACGTTTGGGCATTGCCCACCCACAAGTGCAGCGTGGCGGCACAGAGCGATAGGACCAGAACGGCAATTGAAACTCGATAAAGGTTCATTGCTTCCGTATTGGGGCCGGGAACTGCTTACCGGTGGGGGCAGACAAGAACATATCTATCCTCTGCCAGTTCGGCCCACGGGGTCAAGAAGTAATTTGACTCAATGCGGTTTGATACCACGGCCTTGTGCCGTGGAGGTTCATGTTTACAGCGATAAAATCAGCTACGTAATCTTCTTTAGGATGCCACGGCCTTGTGCCGTGGAGCTTCACGTTAACTGCCCACCCGTCCCCAATCCTTTAGCCGTGAACGTGAACCTCCACGGCACAAGGCCGTGGCATCAAAGCAAGAAATTTATCGAGCTTTGCTTTAGCGGTGAACCTGAGTCTCCACGGCGCAAGGCCGTGGCATCACACGTAAGTTTCATCGTTGCAGGATTTCCAGGTTGCGCCTGATCAATTCATTTCTTTGCTCGACACAGGCATAAGAGCGCAAGGGATCAGCCGGAGTATTAGTGACATAGTCAAGCAGGCGATCGATATCGCTGGTGGCCACGTGCATGCGCGTGTCGGAAGAGCCGTAGTAAATAAACACTCGACCATCACGCCGCGCCACCCAGCCACAACTAAAAGCGACATTCGAAACATCACCGATCCGCTCTTCTTGTTCAGGGGCAAGGAAGTAACCACCAGGCTGATGAGTTACCCACCAGGGTTCATTGAGGTCGCACAGGAAGAGGTAGAGGACATAACGCAAGCCGGCGGCTGTGCCTCGCACGCCGTGGGCCAGGTGCAGCCAGCCTTTCGCTGTTTTGATCGGCGCCGGTCCCAGGCCGTTCTTCACTTCCTTAATCGTATGGTACTGGCGTTCATCGATGATCCGTTCGTGGTCGATGACGGCTTGTTCAATATCGGCGGCGAGTCCCCAACCGACGCCACCGCCACTACCAGCTTCGATGAAGTCGTCCTGCGGGCGAGTATAGAAGGCATATTTTCCGTCGACGAACTCGGGATGCAGCACGACATTCCTTTGCTGCGGCGAACGAGTTTGTAGATCCGGCAGACGCTGCCACGACTGCAACTCCTTGGTTCGCGCAATTCCTCCTTGCGCGACGGCGGAAGAGAGATCTCCGGAAGGGGCTTTGGGATCTTTGCGTTCAGTACAAAAGAGTCCATAGATCCAGCCGTCCTCGTGTTGGACCAGCCGCATGTCGTAGACGTTGATGTCCGGATCGGACGTCTCCGGCAGAGTGATAGGGAAGTCCCAGAAGCGAAAGTTGTCTATGCCATTTTCACTTTCAGCGATGGCAAAGAACGATTTGCGATCATTGCCTTCCACTCGCACGGCCAGCACCATCTTGCCGTTGAACTCCATCGCGCCAGAGTT
>DATFRK010000298.1:0-3552 GCA_035263325.1 Pyrinomonadaceae bacterium
TATGCGACCTCTGCTTATGACGGTCGCGTTGCGGCGCAGAGTCAGTCGGGTATCAGTATCAGCGACGACGCCGGTAATTCGTGGCGCCGCGTTGACATTCCTACCCTCGACACTTTGCCTTGTGCTCTGTTTCAGGCTCAAACCAATCCCTCAGCCTGGCAAATTGCGATTAATCCGAATACTTCGCAATTCGTTTTTGCCGGTACGAATTGTGGCCTGGGGCGCAGCTTGGATGGAGGCGGCTCCTGGAGCTTCGTCGACCCGTCTCCCGGCGATGGATCTGCCGAACAGGTCTTTGCCGTTATTGCCCAGGACAGACAGACTGTCGACGTGATGACTTCAAAAGGGCATTTTCGCTCCCCCGATAATGGCAATACCTGGTCGCCTGTACCTGCCGGTCCTGGCCCAGCTGCGGATGCTGCTCCTGGTGGCCCCGGAGTTGGCCCAGGAAGTGGATTGGCGGCGTCGCCTCGAGAAAGTTATGTGTTGTTCGCGGAGAATGTCACGAGCATTTGGGAGTCTGACGATGGCGGACTTACCTGGCCCACCTCATTAGTACTACCGCTACGAGACGGAAAGAGCAACGTTCAGGGTCGTGTACCATTCATCAAGACCAATCAACATTCTCCTTCTTCTAATCAATTCGACATCTGGTACGGCGATGTAAATCTTTTCAAGGCTACCGCCAATACGCCATCTACCCTGGCTTTCGGTGGTTCTCCGCGAGCGCCGCTCAATAGTTGGTCCAATAAGCAGGAGAACGCCCACTGGGACAACGGCGACCTAATGTTTGACCCCAGGTTTGCTGCGGGTGCTTGTCCGAAATTGTTTACCAGTGACGGCGGCGTCTTCCTGAACACGAATCCGAATAATCCCGGCTGCCAGGATCCAAGTTTTAGGCAACCGGCCATCACTCCGCACGCGACCTGGGTTTGGGGGTTCGACGGAATAAAGTCAGGGCAGACGCATCAGCTTACGTACGGACTGCAGGACAATGGCGGGTATGCCGCCACCAACGTCGCAGAAGGCTACAATCCACCACCTCCGAATTGGAATAACTACTTTTGTTGCGACGTTTCCAGTAACGCCTCGCAACCAGGAAACCTGTTATCTGTCGAGGGTTCTCATGGACCTCCGGCCACCAGGGCCTTCACGCTTTCTGTGCGCAACCCAGACGGAGGCGGTGGTAGTGACATCTCGAATTACCCGTCCGCCGGCACTCTCAACCCCTTCGCCCATGGCAAACAAGTCGCCGGTTTCGGCACTGATGCCTACGCAGTAAATATGTCTGATGGAGTTTATTTCACCAACAATATAAAAAGTCCGTCTTGGACCTCTTTGAACGCGCCGAATGCGGTTACGAGCGCTGGAGGCAACATAAAGATCGCCAAGCTAGGCGGCCGGCCCAATGTTTTTTACCAAACATCCGATGGAGATCCTGAAAATCCAGGCGTGCTCTTTATATCGACACTAGTGGGCACGACTGCTGCGCCGGGCAGCAACTGGGCTCCCGTCACTCTACCGGCCGGCGTTGACCGGGTAACGGCTTATGATGCCGATCCTAACGATGGCCGCCGCATGATCATATCCGGACTCAATAGCGCTACCTTGAATTTCGAGATCTGGAAGACTGTAGACCTGGGTGGGCATTGGGATCGTATTCCCCAGTTGGAAAATCTCATGTTGCGGGGTGGCCCAGCAGCGGGCGCTCTCTTCGTAAATCAAACGGTCCAAGGGCCGTTACAAGGGCGGTCGTTCGGCGCGTATACGCAGCCATCGATGTTTCGGTTTAATCCTCGCGATCCAACTACAATCGTTGCCGGCGCTATGGATGCGGGTATCTTTCTGTCGCTGGATGACGGCAACAATTGGCAAATAATTAATGACCCCGTCAACGCATCTTCCGCTTCTCCAGCGATTCCCAGACCGGTCCATGCTTACTTTAGCCCGGGAAGATTCAATGCGAGCACTGCATCTTTCGATATTTGGGTGGCAAGCAGAGGCGCGGGCGTGAGAAAAGTCGTGATTGACCAACCAGCACGGTGAGACTCTAAAACTGTTGCGCCGCCGGCGAAGATAGAATCGCGATTCCCAGGATGTTGCCGGGATCCTTTGCGACAACTGATCTCGCAAGACCTACAGCCTGCCGGTAATCCTGCTTGCGAAAGTAATACGTAGCCTGTAATGCTTCCAGCTCAACGTTAGCGGGGAACCATTTTCTGGCAGTTGCGACCATCGATCCCAGATTGTCGATCTCGTTCATTTGCAGATAGGTCCTTCCTAACATCACGTACGCGTCTTCATCTTCCGCGTTAAGCAATACAGCTCTTTCGAGGTACAGGCTAGCGATGTTTGGATCGTGCTGGGCCAAGCGAAGTGTTCCCAGGCAGAAATAAACATCCGAACCCAGCGGCTCAATTTGTTGCGCTCTGAGGAACGCGAGCTCGGCCTTGTCGTAGATTTGTTGCTGCGCGAATAATTTCCCCATTGAGATCCAGGCCCAATAGAAGTCGGGGTAGATTTCCACGGCCCGCGTGTACGCTTTCATGGCCGCCACCCGCTTCTGCTGCTTCAACGCCGGCGTACTTTGGTTCTCAATTTGCCGCTCCAACATGGATCCGTAAATCGCCTGGGCTGCCGCATTATTTTCCATGTACTCTATGCGCCTGAAGATCAGCGAATAATCATCGTGCCAGTCGCGGTTGCCGACATAAGTCCTGACAAAAAGTCCTCCCAGGAACAACGCAAAAAGGACGACTACTGCTTTCGCTCTGTTTGTTTTGACGACAGGCTGTTGAAGATCGAGACCGCCAAGCCAGAACAATCCGCTTACAAGAAGAATCGCCAGCCCGATCGAAGGAATGAACAGATAGCGATCGGCCATCGTGTCAGGGGCATAGAAAAAAAGGTTGGAGTAAACCGAGTAGGTAATCGCAAAGAACAGTACGCCAAAGACGAGTAGCGACTTGCGGCGCCAGGTTTTGATAATGATCAAACCCAAACACAGCAGGCCGAGCAACACCAACCAGGTAGACAAATCTCCCCACCTGTTCAGAGGTATCTGGTCATACCCGTAGAGGTGGATCAAGGGATGTGGGAATAAGAAGAGTCGCAGGTAGCGGAAGATAATCATCAACGCTGTCGGGATGATCGTATGAGGATGGGCCGTCCACAAAAAAATATTGTTGAGGACTGTGGAATTCAACTGCATTTGGTTCTCATCGGCGGCAGTGTTGTGCAAATAACGGATCAGCCCGATCAGACCAGCACTACAGACTGCAATCGCAATCGTGGTAATCACCAACTTGCGTGAAATCCTCGACTCCGCGGAGCGGTACCAGGCAACAAGAATGACGATCGGAAGCAGCGTGACTGCGTTGTTCTTCGACAGAAACGCCAGCACGAACGCCAGCAGGCCAGCCCCCAAGAACTTCCAACTCAGCCGTTCGTAGGCCTTGACCAGTAGCATGACCGCCGCCAGCCCGAAAAATAGCGTTAGAATCTCGTCACGACTTTTAATATTTGCTACCACCTCGACGTGAAGTGGGTGGA
>DATFRK010000299.1:0-7292 GCA_035263325.1 Pyrinomonadaceae bacterium
CCTGACGAACTATGGCAAGCCGACGCAAGCACAGTTTGACTTTAAGAGAACCTAGACATTTTTGATTGCCGATTGGTCCGCAAAATCGAGACGCTCGATGCGATCAGAAATCAAAGCAAAAATCTGAAATCAAAAATCTAAAATCCTATGAACCTTTACGATCGCATTCCTAACAACGTAAACCTGGCGGAAGACAAAAAACTGCAGCGCGCCCTGGAAAAGTGGCTGCCCAATTATCTCGACTGGTGGCGTGAGATGGGTCCCGATGGTTTTCAGGACAAAGACGTCTGGCTGCGCACGGCCATCGATGTTGGTTCGGAAGGCTGGGCGCATTTTGATTACGTCAAGATGCCCGATTATCGCTGGGGCATCTTTCTCGAACCGGCTCAACCAGACGCGAAGGTTGGTTTTGGCGACAATCTGGGCAAGCCGGCGTATCAGGAAGTGCCCGGTGAATTTCGCAACGCCCTGCGGCGCATCATCGTCACGCAAGGGGATACCGAACCGGCGTCAGTCGAGCAGCAGCGACAACTCGGCAGTACCTGTCCTTCTCTTTACGATCTGCGCAACCTGTTTCAAGTGAATGTGGAAGAGGGACGACATCTCTGGGCCATGGTCTATCTGCTCCATGGCTACTTTGGCCGCGATGGTCGAGACGAAGCTGACGCCCTGTTGGAACGACGTAGCGGCAATCCCGATAAACCACGCATCCTGGAAGCGTTCAACCAGCCTTGTGACGATTGGCTAAACTTTTTCGCCTTTACGATGTTCACCGATCGCGACGGTAAATATCAGCTTTCCGCGCTGGCTGAGTCGGGCTTCGAACCATTGGCGCGCACCTGTCGCTTCATGCTGACTGAGGAAGCTCATCACATGTTCGTCGGTGACACCGGTCTCGGGCGCGTGGTTAGGCGCACGGCCCAGTTGATGAAGGAAGGTGACGTGCGTGAACTCGGTGGCATCCCGCTGGATATCATTCAAAAGTACATCAATTTCTGGTTCAGCTATTCATTGGACTTGTTTGGCGGAGAGATCAGTTCCAACTCTGCTGACTTCTTTGCCGCGGGGCTGAAGGGTCGTTACAAGGAACAGGAACAGTACCAGGAGCACACTGCAGTCAACGACATCTTCACGATGCTGGTGGTTGAGGAAGGCCAGGTGAAGTCACGTGAAGTACCGCTGCGAAATGCGTTGAACGAGGTGTTGCGCGGCGAGTACGTTAAGGACTGCGAAAAGGGTCTGGCGCGTTGGAATCGGGTACTGACAGAAGAAGGAGCTTCAGAACGACTTTATCTGCCCAGCCCGCGATTCCACCGACATGTGGGCGAATACGCTGGTCATCACTTCGACATCAAGGGAAACCTGATCAGCAAAGAAGAGTTCGAGCGCGCGAAAACAGAGTGGTTACCGTCATTGGAAGATCGCGAGTACGTGCGCAGTTTGATGCATCCGGTTTATGAAATAGGGAAGATAGCGAACTGGATTGCACCACCGGCCGCCGGCATCAAGGGGAAGCCTTTTGAGTTTGAGTATGTAAGGCTCTGAGGCCCGCCGTATGTCCCGCTACGATCAAAAACTCGAATTCATCCTTCGCACCTCGTCGAGCATCTTCGCGAAGAAGGGCTATCACTCCACCTCGATGCGCGACATCTCTCGCGCCACGAACGTCAGTCTCTCGGGCCTCTATCATTACTGCACGTCGAAAGAAGAATTATTGTTCCTGATCCAGGACAACTGCTTTGGACGAGTATTGGAACGTCTCGAAGAACGACTACGCGAAGTTGATGAGCCGGCGGAAAAGTTGCGCATCTTTATTGAGAATCATCTTTCATTCTTCGCCGCGAATATGGCCGAAATGAAAGTCCTGTCTCATGAATCCGACTCGTTGCAAGGTGAGTTGCACGAACACGTCTCCAGCCGCAAAGACAAGTACACCAGGCTCGCGCGCAAGATCCTGCGCGAGGTCCAGGAGCGACAAAACCCAAAGCAGAAGATTGACCTCACTGTCGCAACCTATGCTCTGTTTGGCATGATGAACTGGATCTATAACTGGTACGATCCTCAGGGCAAACTAAAAGTCTCGGAACTCGCCCACAACGTAACGCAGCTATTTCTCGGTGGCTTCCTCGGCGGCAACACCATTGAATTGACCGCCTCCAGCAAACAAATTCCCGAGAGTCTCAGTATCTGGAGCAGTGGATCCACAGATTACGCAGATTCGAATAAGGCGACCAATAACTAAGGGCGGAATCTGCGGAATCTGTGGATCGCTCCGACTTGCTGTATCATGCTGCCACCATCATGGATACCGATCTGAAAGTTAACTACCAGGTCAATGACCGCATTGCTCTCCTAACCCTCAACGACCCGCCCGCGAACACATACAGTTATGAAATGATGCAGCAGTTGGACCGCGCCATTCTGCAAGCGCGCATGGACGACACTGTGCAAGTAATAGTGATCACTGGTCAGGGTGAGAAATTTTTCTGCGCCGGCGCTGACATCCAAATGCTGGCCGATGTCACTCCCACTTTCAAATACTACTTCTGTCTTCATGCAAACGAGACACTCTCGCGACTCGAACAGACTCCTAAACTGGTAATCGCCGCAATCAACGGCCATTGCGTAGGCGGCGGATTGGAAGTAGCGATGGCCGCAGACATCCGCCTCGCGCGAAAAGGCGCCGGCAAGATGGGGTTGCCGGAAGTGTCCCTCGGTGTGTTACCGGGGACCGGCGGCACTCAACGGTTGGTACGCATCGTCGGTAAGTCGCGGGCGATTGAGCTGATGGCTACTGGCCAACTATTTGATTTCGAACGCGGGCAGGAACTGGGAATACTCAACCAGGTTTTTACGGCTGAGACTCTGGACGATTTCCAACAGCAAGTAACAGAATACGCTCGTCAATTCATCGCACCCGGCAAGGCAGCACACGCCGTCGGCCGGATCAAACGCAGCGTTCAGAGTGGCGCCGAGATTCCGTTCGAGTCTGCCCTGGCGCTGGAGCGAGAATTACAACAACAACTCTTCCAATCCGAAGATGCACGAGAAGGATTGGAGGCGTACGTTGCAAAACGCAAGCCCGAGTTCAAAGGGAAGTAGGGCCTCAGCGGTCCTTCGTACCTGGTCCTTCGTACTTAGTCCTTTGTTCTATAGCTCTTAAATCGTTGCTATTCCCGCACCAGGAACAAAGAACAAAGTTCCAAGTACAAAGCACAAAGCCAACAAACTACCTGACAACCATCTGCTTATGTATGAACACATCCTCATTTCTGAAGCGGAAGGCATCACGACGATTACCCTGAATCGTCCGGAGAAGTTGAATGCCTTCGTGGGCCATATGCGGCGCGACCTCGCCGAAGCACTCGAACAAGCATCAAGTGACCGCAGTGTGCGCGTGGTAGTGATTACGGGTGCGGGTCGGGCTTTCTGCGCTGGCGGTGACGTCGCTTTCATGGCGGAGTTGATGGAGCGCAACGACCACGAGGAGTTTGCGCGCCTACTCGGCGCCGGGCGGCGCGTTATCCTGGCGATCAGACACATGACAAAACCGGTGATCGCCGCAGTGAATGGACCAGCCTCGGGCGCTGGTTGCAACCTGGCCTTTGCGTGCGACCTGCGAGTGGCCTCAGCCAATGCAACTTTCAGTCAATCGTTCTTGAAAGTGGGACTGCATCCCGATTGGGGTGGCACATACTTCCTGCCGCGCCTGGTTACACCAAACAAGGCGTGTGAGATGTTCTTTCTCGGTGAGACGATCGACGCGGCGGAAAGCTTGCGCCTGGGAATTGTGAATCAAGTGGTCGCTCCGGAAGAGTTGGAGTCAGCCACAAAGAGTCTCGCCGAACGGTTACGAGAAACAGCGCCAATCGCCTTAGCGGCGGCGAAGCATGCGGTCTACCTTAGTAACGCTGCCGATTTGGATGAGATGTTGCGCTACGAAACTGAAGTGCAGCTGCGCTGTTTCGAGTCGCATGACGGCCATGAAGGCATTCGCGCCTTCCTGGAAAAACGCGAACCACACTTTACGGGTCACTAATTTGGAGTGCACAGAGATGCTTAACGGAAAACTCGCACTCATAACCGGCGGTGGTCGCGGTATTGGTCGCGCGATCGCCACGAAATTCGCCGAGCAACACGCGCGCGTTGTAGTTGCCGCTCGCACCGCAGCGCAACTGGAAGAAGTTGTCAAAGAGATCAGTACGTCAGGCGATAGTGAAGCATTGGGATTGGTATGTGATGTGGCGAATCGCGAGAGCGTCGATCAAATGTTCGCCGACTTACGCCAGCACTTCCGCGCCGAAGTGGACATCCTGGTGAACAACGCCGGCGTCGCCGAAAGTGCCACACTCGCAAACACGACTGACGAACTCTGGCATCGTCACCTGGCGATCAATCTCACCGGAACATTCCATTGTATGCGCAATGCTTTGCCCGCCATGTTGGCCAGTGGTTGGGGCCGAATCATTAACATCGCTTCCATCGCGGGGAAGATCGGCGCACCATACATTTCCGCTTACTCCGCTTCCAAGCACGGTGTTCTGGGTCTCACTCGCTCGGTCGCGTTGGAAGTGGGAACGGGTGGCGTAACCGTCAACGCAATTTGTCCGGGTTACGTCGATACGGAGATGGTCTCACGTGGGGTCGAGAGAATTACCGCAAGGACTGGGAGATCGGCGGAAGAGGCGTTGGCAACAATCAAAAAGATGAGTCCACAGAACAGGCTCGTTACACCCGAGGAGGTTGCGAGCCTCGCGCTGCTGCTGGCGTCAGAGGAAGGGCGAGGTATCAACGGACAAGGGATCAATATCGATGGGGGAACGGTGCTGAGTTAAAGGGACTTTGTTCTTTGTATTTCGTTCTTTGTACTTTGTACTTTGCCTGCTCAACTAACAAAAATGTCGCAGTCAGGAAGGGGCGCACCCCCCTCCTGACTCATCGATCCGCTTCGCCAGCTTGTACACCAACCTGATCGGTAGACCTACAATGTTGAAGTAGTCGCCCTGAATCTCTTCTATAAAAATCCCAGCCGTTCCTTGAATGCCGTAGGCTCCGGCCTTTCCCATTGCTTCGCCGGTAGACAGATACCAATCAATCTCCGTGGCTGACAGCTCCGCGAACCTGACGCGTGTTTTCTCAAAATCGACCAGCGTCCGCGCTCGATCTTCTGCAACCACCAACGCTACTCCGGTCAACACCTCATGCCATTTCCCGCTCAGCAGTTTGAGCATCCTTTGCGCATCGTCTTCATCGCCTGGTTGGCCCAGCAATTCATCACCTACAACCACCGTCGTGTCTGCCCCTAGCACCAGACCACGCTCAACCCGGGCTGCTACCGTTTCCGCTTTCGACCTTGCGAGTCGCTGCACATAGGTAACTGGATCTTCGCCTTCGAGGCGCGACTCATCGATGCCCGCGACCGCAACTTCAAACGGCCAGCCAACCGAGTTGAGTATTTCCGCTCTCCGCGGACTACTTGAGGCAAGAATGAGTTTCTGCTGAGCGATAGTTGGTTGCGACAAAGTAGCCTCCGAAACAAATCTGGTGAGTAACGATTATAGAGTCTATTTGGTCTGTCATCGATTCTTGGCTACACTCTGAGCACAGATTGTCTCAGCGAAATTTCGATGGATAGCTTCTTCAAAACCTTGCCAACTGTTCTGCGTGCCGCCGGCGAGTCGCCCGAGGTCGTAGAGGCAGCGGTGTTTGCTGCCTGGAAACACGCAGTGGGTGAAGGCCTGCGACAACATGCGGTGCCGACTAAGCTAGCGCACAAGACTTTAATCGTAGCAGTCGCAGATGCAGTTTGGCAGAAGCAATTGGGAGCCATGAAGGACCAGTTACTTTTCCGAACAAACACTTTGCTGGGCCAACCGCTGCTAAACCAGATCGAGTTGCGCATCGAGCCGCAGATGGTGCAGCGGGTGGCGCCAAAAACAGCAGAGGTCGAGATATCAAGTAATGAAGTGCCGCTCGAGTTATGGTCGGCGGCCAATGAAATCCACGATAAAGAGCTACGACGATCCTTTTTGAAAGCAGCGATGAGTGCGCTGCAGCGGTCCGGAAAAGAGACTGAGTAGCTCTTCAAACCAACCTGAATGTTATGCCAATAAACGAATCTGACATTGCAAAAGTCGCGCAGCTGGCGCACCTGGAACTTGGGCCAGAAGAGCTCAAGGTCTTTGGTCCACAGATCGCCGAGATCGTTAACTATGTAGAACAACTTAACGAGCTGGCCACGACCAGTGTTGATCCGGCTTTAGGTGGCCTGACGCCCGAAGGTGAACGGACAGATTCCTCAAGAGAAGACGAATTGGAGCCTTCCCTGGGCCAGAAAACAGCCCTCGCCGAAGCTCCTGATCCAGCCGCCGGACATTTTCGCGTACCCAAAGTCCTCTAATTTTGCAGTGCTGTCCCGACCTGTCGGGACCGCCGCTTTGTGATCACAGATAACCAGTTAGATATGTCACGCAAGCAGATAGAGTTCTCACTCGACGCAGCCGAGAAACTCAACGATACCTTAAACGCCTTCCTGGAAATTGATCGAGACGGGGCGTTGCGACGCGCCGAACAGATCGAAGGCGCTACTTTATCTGGACCACTCGCCGGTGTGCCCATCGCTGTAAAAGACAACATCTGCGTGCGCGGAATGCAGACTTCCTGCGGCTCTAAAATCCTCGGCGACTATCATCCGCCGTACAACGCCACTGTTATTGACCGGTTGACAAATGCCGGAGCGGTGGTAATCGGCAAGACAAATTGCGATGAGTTTGCAATGGGCTCGTCGAACGAGAATTCGGCGTTTGGTCCGGTCAAAAACCCCTGGGACTTAACTCGTGTCCCAGGCGGTTCGTCGGGTGGCTCGGCGGCTGCAGTGGCCGCCGGAATTGTGCCCATCGCACTTGGCTCAGATACCGGCGGGTCGGTGCGACAACCCGCGTCCTTGTGCGGCGTGGTTGGACTAAAACCGACCTATGGCCGAAATTCTCGCTACGGTTTGGTGGCTTTCGCCTCGTCGCTGGATCAGGTTGGGATCTTTGCGCGCCAGGTTCGCGAGGTGGCCCAAGTACTCGGGGTTATTGCCGGACGCGACGTGCACGACTCGACCACGGCCGATGTGCCCGTGCCGGATTATGCCGCTTCGCTTGGAAAAGATCTCAAAGGTGCGCGCATCGGTTTTCCGCGAGCCCTGTTTGGCGCTGGCCTCGATGATGAGGTGAGCAGTGCCGTCCGCGGTGTGCTTGATGTTTATCGGGACCTGGGAGCAGAGATAGTCGACATTGAATTGCCCC
>DATFRK010000300.1:0-4063 GCA_035263325.1 Pyrinomonadaceae bacterium
CTATGCGTCACCCATCATTGTGACGCTGACAGGCGTCCGCCAACTCGTAACTTTTACCCAGAAGAATGTTGTGGGCGTTGAAGTGGCGAGTGGAAAACTGCTTTGGAGTCTGCCAGCGAAGTCAATGTACGACACTAACTCCGTGACCGTAGTGAACTACAAAGATATGTTGATTATTGCCAAAGAGGACCAGGGATTGACGGCGCTGCGGCTGGAAAAACGCGGCGACAAGATCACGCCGCAGGAGATTTGGAACAACAAAGGGAATATGCTTGCCCTGAATACGCCGGTCATGGAAGGCAACGTTCTGTATGGGTTTTCTGTCCTGAAGAAGGGACAGTTCTTCGCCCTGGATGCAGAGACCGGAAAGACGTTGTGGCAGGGACCGGGTCGCACCGGGGAGAATGCGGCCATTCTTGATCTTGGCGGCAAAGCGTTGTTGCTTTTGACAAATGAAGCGAAGCTGATTGTTCAGCCAATTGACAAGAAGGAATATGCGCCCAGTGTGGAGTACACGGTGGCGGACAGCGAGACGTGGGCGCATCCCGTGGTAATTGGAAATCGCATCCTGATCAAGGATCAGACGACTCTGAAATCCTTCACGATTGGCTAATTGTCATCCACAGATTACGCAGATTTCCTACAGCTTACGCCAAATCGTCGATGTCAAATCTGCGTAATCGGCGTAATCTGTGGATCGTCAGCGTTGTAAAGGAGTAAAGCAATGACTCGGAAACTTTGTTTGGCTTGCGCCTTGCTCTTTCTTTTCACCTATTTCGCCCTGGGTGCGGTCAAGCCGGACTTCAACGGGGCCTGGGTGATGGACCGGGAGCGCAGTTTTGGTCTGCCCGGAAATATGCAGCAAACGATGACCGTGAAACAGACCGGAGACCAGATCGAGGTTGAAACAAAACTCATTCAACCCGGTAACGAGCGTTCTGTGAAGGATACCTACGTAGTCGATGGCAAGGAGTACGAGTTTTCACCAAGCGCTACGCCAGATGACCCCAAGCCGACCGGCAAGCGAATTGCGAGCTGGCTACCGAACGAAAGCGGAATTCTGGTTAAGGAAATGACTACCAGTAAAACCAAGGATGGCGCCCTCGCGACTACCCAGGTAGTGAAGAAGTGGACGTTCACAGCGGAAGGTGAGATTACCATCGCCATGTTTGTCGACGCACCAACAGTGTCGTACGAGGCGAAGCGAATTTTTGTGAGGCAGAAGAGTTAACTACCTACTCCGTCCCTATCTTGTACGCTGCCATTTCCTTCGCGTTACGTACAAATAACTTGCCGCCGGCAATCGCCGGATAATTCCAGGTCTTACCATCCAACGCCGTGAAGCGCGCGACTTCCGTGTATTCACTCGGGCTGGCTTTGACGAGCGCCAATTCTCCAGCATCACTCATCACAATAAGATGACCACTGGCGAGTAACACTTGTCCGTAACCGTAGCGACCACCTTTCCACTTCCTGGCGCCGGTGTTTACGTCAAGACAGCTGAGAATTCCTTCGTCCAGCCCGTAGATGTAGCCATCATGAAGAACTGAACTGTTGAACTTGTTCTTCATCGCGGCGTTGCTCCAAACGGTGCGCGCCTGGAAGCTATTACCCGAACCGGTCACCTCCATCAACGCCGCTCCCTTGCCGTAGCCGGAGGAAATAAAGAAGCGGTTCTTATCCACGATGATTGGTTGCGAAACGTTGATGCCGTTATCAGTGTCCCAGGTTTGACTCCAAAGTAACGCGCCATCTTCCGGCGCCAGACCAAACACCCGGGTAGCACTAACTGCCAGGATTTGTCTCCGTCCCGCCAAACTGACCAGCATGGGTGACACATAGGCGGCGCGATCATTTTGCACTTTCCAAACCGGCGCACCGGTTGCTTTGTTATAGGCAACAACAGACTTGCCACTAGTACCGCCGGGAAGGACGATTACCTTGTCGTCAACAATCAATGGCGACGCTGCCATGGCCCACGACAAATTCTCAGCCCCGTTATCGCTCAAAATATTCTTGCCCCAACGGATGGCGCCGGTCTTGGCATTCAGACAGCGCAATTCACCCGTAGCCCCAAGCGCATATAACCAACCTTCATCCCAGGTAGGTGTGGTCCGTGGTCCATCACCAGTCTCATCGGTGTACTCGGCACTCCAGGCTTGCGTCCAGAGTTCGCGCCCGTTATTCACATCATAGGCAGCCACTACTTCCTTATTGCGCCGTTGCTCGATGGTGTAGGCGCGACCGTCAGCAATCGTGAGCGACGAGTAACCAACACCTACCGGTTCTTTCCAAAGCAATGACAAGCCCTGACTGGGCCAACTCGTCAACACCGGCATTTCATCGTACTTGCCGTCGCGATTAGGTCCGCGAAAGTTGGTCCAGTAATTGCGGGCCACATGGGCGGCGGCGACTTCCGGTGAACCTGTAGGAGATCCTCCCGGCGTCGGTTGGGTGGCGGCGGCTGGCTGTTGTGCGGGTGTGGCGCTGGGTGATTGAACTGCCTGCCCCTGGGCTTCCTGTTGCTGTTGCGCCCGATGCTGTTCAACGGCAGTGTACTGCGCTTCGTTGCGGCCCCGGCTACAGCCGGCCAGTAGTACAACAGCGATGAGTACAGGAACTTGAAACAGATTTCGCATATACGCACTCCCGCAGAAAGACGGTCGATCTTGCGTTAAAGGGGATTTGGGGGGTGTTCGAGATCTCAGATCTCAAAAGAAAACCCAAAGGCCGAAGGCCTTCGTTTCTTAGACGAATCTGGGGCGGAAATGTTCCCTCCAGCCAGGCAATACTCAGCTGCCGATGCAATAGAGATTTCTTTCGCCCCGAATAAAGATGTGACCATCAGCTATCGCGGGCGAGGCATAGACCGGCTCACCAACAGAATTTGTAGCGATTATCTCGTGCTTCGGACCCGCTTTCACGACAAACGTATCGCCGTCTTCGCTGGTCATAAGTATCTTTCCCTCAACTGCCACTGGCGATGCTGTGAAACTCGCGGGCACTGGCACCCGACCACCCTCATACTTCACTTCACCAGTCTTCGCATCCAGACACGTCAAGACACCACGATCGGAAGTAAGGTAGAGGTAGTCCCCGTAGAGGATCGGCGAAGGAACGTAAGCGGTGCCCTTGTCGTATCTCCAGGCCACCGCGTCCGCAAGGTCGCCAGTGCTGCCGAGCTTAATGGCCATCGCAACCTTGGCGGGGAAACCAGCGGAGACAAAAACAAGGGTCTGGCTGGCTACCGGTGAGGGAATAGCGTTGCTCTCCACCCCCTTGTGTCGCCATAACTCTTTCCCGCTGGCTGGATCGTAGGAAATCACAAACTCGCTACCACTGGTTACGAGTTCGGCGCGGTTGCCGGTACGCACCAGCAGCGGAGTGGACCAACTGACCTGCACTTTGCGTGGACTCCGCCAAACTTCCTTCCCCGACTCTTTATCGATGCCGACGACAAATGAGGCGGCGCCATTCTCTTCATCACACTGCAGGATGACCAGATTGTCGTAAAGAATTGGCGATGTTCCAGTGCCCATTCCGACGGTACCGAGTTTGCCGAGATCAGTTTTCCACTTCAACTTGCCGGACATGTCGTAGGCAAAGAGACCTTCGGTGCCGAAGAACGCGTACACGTACTTACCGTCGGTGGTGGGAGTCGACGACGCGAAGGAACTCTTGCGATGCCGGTTGTCATAAGGGGTACCTTCAAAGGCTGTCTGCTCCCAGGCGATCTTGCCGCTGTCACGGTCGATGCAGATTACTTTGAACAAATGCTTGTGATCGGCGCCGACGCTGTCCGGGTGCAGAAACTCCTGGTCGCCAATCATGTGTTTCACGGCCTTGGCGCCAGGTACAACATCGCCCTCAATAGCGGTCGTCAGAAAGATGCGGTTACCCCAGACAATGGGTGACGAATGTCCGCGGCCCGGAATTGACGTTTTCCACTTGATGTTTTTCGTTGCCGTCCATTCGGTGGGCAGGTTCTTCTCATTCGAAACGCCCTGGCCGGAAGGACCGCGCCATTGCGGCCAGCCAGCATCGCCGGCGGCGCCCGCACTAC
>DATFRK010000301.1:0-7615 GCA_035263325.1 Pyrinomonadaceae bacterium
ATACTTCTTGCGCTCTTGCAATAGTGTTCCCGGTCCTCGGTTTTCCGCTTTACGACTATCTGCGTAATCTGTGGATGCTCTATTCATTCCTCCGTAAACGCACTTCAACATCACCGAACCCGACGACATCGCCTTCTTCCAGTTGGCGTGACTCACCATATGAGATGCGCCGGCCGTTAATATAAGTCCCATTCGTTGATCCCGTGTCAGCAACAAGCAGGGTGCCTTCAGTGGTCATCAACAACGCCGCATGGATCTTGGAGACGCTGGCGTCGTTGAGATTCAGTTCGTTATCGGCTGCGCGTCCGACATTCAGTCGCTTCCCGCCGGGCTTAAAGATCAAAGGGATCTCTCGCGACCCATTTTGCTGGCTGATCCGCGCCATCACTTGTACGTCGGGCATCGGCGGTGCGGCCGTGGGAATCACGACGCCTGCTTTTTCCGCGCGCTTTAATTCGTCTTCTTTGCGCAAATCCTCCTGGAATTCGCCGAAGGTCGGGTCGACGGAAATTCCGGTTGTAAAAATGTCGACCTCAGCTTCTACCTGGACCGGGGCGAGAGTGCGATAACGGTGGTCGTTGATATGGTCGATGGCGGCGGCGAGTATCTCGTTCTTCAGATCGTTCAGTATTTCTGGCGGCGCTTCAGAATGAGTCCCCCATTCTACTTTGAGGGTCAGATGGTGCGGCGCAATGCGTCCCTTCCTGCCTTCATCGCGCACGCGCTCATCAATCAGGGCCTTCATGCGTTCAATGAGCTTGGATGTAGTCAGGCCGCTTTTGGGTTCGACCGTCCGGCCGAAACGGCGATCGACTACCTCACCAACTCCTTCGAGAACGCGCCTGAGCAAGCGTTCAGGTAAGGCCTCGCGACGCTTGGTAGCGGGTTGTTCGGCCAATTTATCGGTCGGGTCGTTAGCATCAACCATAAAGTATCAATACGAGTTTACCGCACGTGGGTTCAGAAGTGGTCATCGGGCAGCGGTTTGAGTTGCCTGGGTATTGGTGCAGGAGTTGTTCAACATTAATGGCGGCCTATACCAAAAACGCAGTCCGTGCCGCGACTGCGCCGAGTAGTACAACCTGCTGTTTCGGCGCCCATTCTAGCCTAAAACGGGCGTTATCGCGTAGCGTTCCCACCTGCGATTCCGGGCACGGCGTTGACGGCGGCACAAAGGCAGTGAAGGTTTGAGTGCTCGACAGGTGCGGGGCAATGGCCTATCGCAGTTGCTGAGTGAATAAAACACGTCAACGTTTGGCCATTAAGACAGTCCGTAGTAGGCTGTGCGTGAGCGGTGATGACGTATACCGAGTACCGGTGATTCGAGGTTCCAGAGCCGGGGCGTCAGGGACAGACCATAGAGTCTGTGTATCCTCTTGTAGGAGCGCCAACCTCCTTTGTTACGCCGCTCATTTTTCTTTTCTCATTAAGGTTGAAAACCTCAGATCTGAGATCAAATCTCCACAGTTACATTCCCGCCGCTCGAGTGGCCTGCAGTACAATAACCTCCTCGTGGTAACCGAGAAGTCAACCTCCCGCAAACAGCTGGTTGTCTCCTTTGTCTATCTGCTGCTATTTCCGGTGCTCCTCTTCTTGCTCGCCGGGGATTGGCATTGGCTGGAGGGTTGGCTGTTTTCCTTGATCTTTTGCGGGTTAAGTCTGTTCGCTGTCGTCTACCTTTACCTGAAGGATCCAGATTTGCTCAACGAACGATTTGGCCCACCCATACAAAAGAATCAAAAGTCGTGGGACAAGTTTCTCCTCATCATCTTTTTTCTCAGTTTTCTCGCATGGTATGTCGTCATGCCGCTCGATGCGCGACGCTTTAATTGGAGTCCGATCTTCCCGCCCTGGTTACGTCTGGTTGGGGTGGTTGTATTCATCATTGCTTTCTACTTCTTATTCAGCGCCATGAGGGAAAACACCTTCGCCGCACCAGTGGTAAAGATGCAACGGGAACGCGGCCAGAAAGTTATTTCCACTGGACCATATGCCATCGTGCGTCATCCGATGTACACAGGTGGTCTGCTGCTTTTCATCGGTGGACCACTGCTGCTCGGCTCGGTGCTTGGCCTGCTAGTAGGCGCTTTATTGATTGTCATTCTGGTGGTACGCATCTTTGGTGAAGAGAAGATGTTGCACCAGGAGTTGGCCGGTTACACGGAGTACACGCAGCAGGTTCGCGCGAGATTGATCCCCTACTTGTTTTGAGATAAAAACTGACTCTCACGGAGCCGGTAAAATATATGGCTAACATCGATCATTTGATCCTTAATGTTAATGAAGTTGGTCCAAGCATAGATTTCTACGTTGACATCCTGGGTTTTAAACACGAAGGGCAGGATGGACCATTTGCCCTAATCAGGATCGACGAAGGCTTTACGTTGTTACTGGCTCCGTGGGGCACCGCCGGTAATGAACATCTCGCGTTCGCCCTCTCGCGCGAAGAGTTTGATCGTGTCTTTGCCCGTATGAAGGAAAAAGCCATTCCCTACGGCGACTCATTCCACAACGTTGGCAACAATCTCGGACCGGGCATTGAATCTGGCGCTAAGGGCCCCGGCAAAACTTTGTACCTGAACGATCCGAACCGTCATCTGATAGAAATTCGCACCTACGACTGAAAGCAAGACTGCCACTCAGGTAAGAGTTCCAAATGTGTCATTTCATAACGGCAAGCTTGCCTTATGAGGCGGACCTGAAATCAATCGCTCCCGTCTTCGCAGCACACAAAGTCGGGTTCGAGCTGATTTCGAATTCCCACCTGACCTCGCAGCTTGATCCGAAAGCCTGGTACATCCTAACGAGCGGAAAACAGTGTGACTGCGGCACTGCGCTGGGTTCTCTGAGTCGTGGCGGAGCTGACAAACCCGTAACTTTTGAGCGGAATCTGAAGAAATTTCGCCAACAGGGTTGGAGCGAAACAAAAATAGAACGATGGCTTGAGCAAAAGGAGCAGCATAGAGAACGACTTGAGCGCGAAGATGAGGCCCTTGCCAGGAGTGGAGACGCGGAATTGGATCGTTGGGTCGAGTTGTTGAATAGTTTACTGCAGACGAAACGGACCGCGAAGTTTTCGTTATTGCTGCACTGGTATCAAGGAAGGATAGAATCCGAGCGCATTAGAATTCAACGGCGAGAAAAGGTCCGACTTTCAGAAGTAACTTCAGAACGCCTGATGCGAGTCGAAGAAGATGTGCTGTACGAGTTTGTCCCGTAGTGTCACGTGATGCGAAGCGAACAAGACATGCTGGAGCTGATTGTGACCACTGCCAAAGGCGACGACCGTGTGCGGGCAGTGATCATGAACGGCTCACGTGCTAATCCCAACGCCCGGCGAGATACTTTTCAGGATTTCGATATCGTCTACCTGGTCACCGATGTCGAATCTTTTAAGCACGACCCGCAATGGATAGACCGGTTCGGTGAGTTGATGATCTTGCAAATGCCCGAGGCCATGGGAGACCCACCGGCAATGAATGACGGGCGGTTTGCTTATCTGATGGTGTTCACAGACGGCAACCGCATCGACCTCACCCTATTCCCTGTGCCCGGGCTGAGACAACTTAAGAGAGACAGCCTGAGTGTGTTACTGCTGGATAAGGACGATGTTGTTGAACCGTTTCCGACCGCCAACGAAAGCGACTATCTGCCCCCACGACCCACCGCCAAGGCTTTCTTCGATTGCTGCAACGAATTCTGGTGGGTCTGCCCTTACGTGGCTAAAGGATTGTGGCGGGAAGAACTCGTCTATGCCAAGTACATGTTGGACCAGGTGGTGCGGGAGCAGTTAAGGAAGATGCTAACCTGGTACCTGGGTGTTGAGACGCAGTTTCTGTGCAATCCTGGCAACTATGGAAAACATTTGCAGCGGTATCTTGAGCCAGAGCTTTGGGCGATGCTGGAGAAAACTTATGCGGACGCCGACTATGACCACAACTGGGACGCGCTTTTCACGATGTGTGAACTTTTCAGAGTAGTCGCCAGACAAGTTGCCGCGCATTTTGGTTTCGAGTACCAGCAAGGTGACGACGAGAAGGTTAGCGCCCATCTCCAGCATGTGCGATCGCTACCCCGGGACGCGAAAGAGATGTATTGAGTAACTTCCTTGTTACCACCGAAGCGGATGCTCCACGAATTCACACGAACTAACACGAATGAAATTGAAGAGGTAGTCAATTGAAAGTGATGCGTCACCGACTCCGGAGGAGTCAAATGTTTATAGCTTCGGTGCGTGACGAGAATGCACTCCTTAGGAGTGCCATGTCTATTCAAAGCGCCATTGGAACGCTCACCCGGATACGTCGCTATCTCTGTGATGATTGAAAACCTTTATGGCACTCCCGACGGAGCGCAGGTAATTTGTTTTGCAGCGGCTATAAACATTCGACTCCTACGGAGTCCAAAAACTCCACCGGCGCGTTATACTGGAATCAGCTCTCACAATTCACAAACACCGCATGGAGGAGAACTTGGCACGAACCAGATTTGAACACGCAAACCCCATTCTGAGCGTGGCCGACATGGCGGCAAGCGTTAACTATTACGTCAATGCACTCGGCTTCGTTAATGCGGATTGGGGTAACGACGATTTCACTGCCGTCACTCGTGACGGCGCTTGTTTCTACCTGTGTAGAGGAGGGCAGGGCTCACCCGGTACCTGGGCCTGGATCGGAGTCGAGGACGCAGCTGCTCTTTACCAGGAATACTCGGCGAGCGGAGCCAAAATTCGTTACCCTCCTCGCAACTATCCCTGGGCCCTGGAGCTACACGTCGAAGATCCCGATGGTCATGTGCTCCGCTTTGGTTCGGAACCACTAGATGACCGCCCAGTTGACTCCTTCTTACCCTGAACGATCTCGCTACCGAAGCAGGCCGTCAAACAGCGCAAGTCTTAAGGAGAACCTCAACAATGAAAGCTCTATGCCTGCTTACGTCGCTACTGTGTTTCCTTATCGCCCCGTTGAGCTCGGCTCAGACTGGCGCGAAATACGTGGCGGAAGATGGGATGTTCTCTTTCTCCATTCCTGAAGGCTGGACGTTGCGTGAAATTCCCGGTCGTAAATACAAAGTGGCGTTTGCCGCGCCCGAAAACGGGTTTGGGGCCAATATTAATATCGTCGATGAAGCTTTTTCGGGTGCTCTGGATGCGTATGTCGACGGCAATCTAAAAATCATGGCCGAGGGATACGAGAAGGTCGGCTTTGAAAACTTCAAGGTACTTGGACGTGAGGCGTTCACGACTACGACAAAGCAGGCGGGAATACGTCTGCTTACTCAATCTGAAGCTAACGGCAACCCCATTAGACAAACGTTCTATTTCTTCAATGGGAAAGACGGTCGGAAATTGGTAGTGACGTGTACTTGTCCGGCGGCAGGAGGCGAGTCGTATGACCCGATTTTTGAACGGAGTTTGAAGACATTTCAATCTGAACCGCCGGCCGTAAACCGCACCTGAGCTAACCGCACGAACTCGTCAGACAGTAAAACGCGGTGTTCTAAGTCTTGATTCGAGAGGATGAGGAAATCGAATGCGCTGTTTCTATCACAATACCGTAGAGGCTGTGGGCATCTGCAAGAATTGTAATCGCGGTGTTTGTTCTGAGTGCGCCAGAGAAGTGACCAATGCTATTGCCTGCAAAGACCGGTGCGAAGCTGAAGCTGAAGCAATAAACGAGATGATTAGCCGGGGCAAGACTTCGTATCAGAAAACAAGCGGTGCTTACTCTCGAAACGCCATTATTTATGGATTGTTTGCTGTAACATTTGGTGTCTGGGGAGCCATCGAGATAGGGAGCATGGTAGGTAGCGTAATGCTTCTAATTAGCGTTGTTTTTATCGTTGGAGCGATCTTGAATTACTCAACGAGCCGGAAATTCCTCCAGTCGACAACGCAGCGGCGCACCTAACAAACTTATGGTACATGACGGTGGAGTACTCCTCAGCCTATTCGTGCCTGCCGATGCTGCCGTCCTCTGCGATGGAGATCACGACCCGGAACATCGCCGCTGGTTCGACTTTCCTGCGGATTTCAGACCTTCAAACGAACATTCGCTCAACGTCATTGCCCGCTGGAACCAAGAGCGCCTTGAAGGGAAACGTTTTCCCTTCGCCGTTCGTGACGCAGTGACGGGTGAATTGCTCGCCGGCTGTGAGCTGCGGCCGCTTAAGCGCAACGCAGCGAACGTCGCTTACTGGACCTATCCCACCCATCGTCGCCGCGGTGTAGCGATGCGGGCGGTTGCCCTGTTATGCGTGCTTGCCTTTGAGGAATTCCGTTTTCAGCGGTTGGAGATCGTCGCCCATCCTGACAATGTAGGTTCAACAAAGGTAGCTTTGCGAAATGGATTCACCGAAGTTGGGGTGCGCGACGGTCTGATTGTTTACTCCATGAGCGGATAACAATTGAAGTTGAGTACACGTCCAACCAAAGTTTGTAGCTGGCTAGCCAGGGTAAGCCTGGTTTGATGCTACAACTCGAGTTCCCATGTTTCGCCGACGAGGTCATGGCCGAAACTGTGATGTTTTTCCTCTTTGACTAATTTGTATCCTGCCTGTTGATAAATCTTACGCGCCGCCAGTAGTACACTGTTGGTCCAAAGCGTGATCTTCTTGTAACCTGCCTGACGCGCAAACCGAGTGCATTCAGCGACCAGTCGTTTACCAATCCCTAAACCGCGGGCCTTTGGATCTACAATCAGCAGGCGTAACTTCGCCACCTGGTCCGACTCTTTTACCAGGAATACCGAGCCAACATTCTGACCGTCTTTTTCAGCGATCCAGCAACGCTCTTTTTTGGCGTCCAAGTTTTTAACGAAGTCAGCAACAATCTTCGCCACTAACGCCTCGTAACTTTCGTCCCAACCATACTCCTGTGCGTATAGAGTGCCGTTCGCTTGCACTACCCAACCCATGTCTCCCGCCTGCGGCAATCGCAAAATGTAGGAGAGTTTCTCGTCCGCCGGCGCGCCGTCGAGTACCTCTTCAATGGTCTTCATCGCCGCCAGCAATCGCTTTTGGTCCAGGACGGACAGACTATGCAAAAGTGCATCGACTTGATTGCGGGAGAGCTGGTTAAGCTTTGCAAACTCTTTGCGCCCCCGAGCAGTCAAACTCAAGACGCTTTGCCGCGCGTCAGTCTTCGCGGCCTTCTTGTTCACTAACCTGCGCTGCTCAAAATTGCGTATGATGCGGCTGAGATAGCCAGGATCTAGTTCGAGTTCGTTGCCAAGCTCGGTAGCGGTCGCGCTACCACGCTGGGCCAGTTCGTAAATGACCCGCGCCTCTGTAAGAGAGAACGGACTCGCTAATAAACCTTCGTTGAGTACCCCGATGTGCCTGGTATAAAACCGATTAAAATGACGTACCGCATCCGTGTTACTGGACATTGCTAGCCTCCCGTAGTTGATAGTGTCAATGAATTACTTGATAGTGTCAACTAGTAAGATAGCTTCGGGCGAACGGAATTTCAGAGGGCAGGAAATGATCTCGAGACATTGGCGAGGATTGGTCAAGCCGAGCGAGGCTGAGAACTACATTCATCACCTGCGGCAGGAAACCTTCCCGCAGCTGGAGAGAATCGACGGGTTTCTTAAAGCGTCGATCCTTAAGAGAG
>DATFRK010000302.1:0-3848 GCA_035263325.1 Pyrinomonadaceae bacterium
CAGCCTGCTTCCCAATCGCGTAAAACCTCTGCAGCCACTCCTCGCGATGTTCCGCCGCATGCTGCAACAACAGAAACGCGCCGGTCGTCATGTACTTCGTGATATCAGTGAGATGCCATTCACCGCCCTGCCACAACGGACCAAAGTTTGGCGTCTCCTTCTTTGGGTCGTAACCCTCACGCGACGTCAATTCATCAAACTTCACAGTGATTGGCGAGGCGATGCGCGCCGAGGCTGTCTCAGAAAGAATGCGCACACCACCGTGGTAGTGTGAATAAGCACGCGACGGTGACCAGGCATCGTAAGTCGAATCGGTAGTGATGCCTTTGAAACCCGCGGCGCGCATCTCGCGCGCCAGGTAATTCCCCAGCTCGGTGTACCCTTCGACGATCTGTTTCGGCACGTTTGGTTCAACTGGCTTCATGTAAGGTGGCAGGAACAGACGCGAACCGAACGAACCCTGTTGATGAATGTCGTGGACAATCTGCGGGTGCCAGACGTTGTGAATCTTGTCGACTGTGAGCTGTGTCTCCACCTGGGTGAACGCGTACCAGTCGCGGTTGTTATCGTGGCCGGTGTACTTGTGATAAAGCTCCGGTGGATCAGTGCCTTCGTAGGGCGTGCCAAGCGTCTTGTCGTACCAGTTCTTAACGATGTCCACGCCATCAGGATTCAAAGACGGCACGAGCAGGATGATCGTGTTCTGCAGAATGTTCTGAATCTCCGGCTCGTTGGAAGACGCGAGCCGGTGCGCGATCAGCATGCTGGTTAGATAGGAACCTACTTCAGTTGAGTGGATCCCGCAGGTGATCAGCACAATGGTCTTGCCGCGAGCGATCAGATCAGCAGCCTTTCGATCACGCGCAGCCGGAGTGCCGAGTGTGCGGGGATCGGCGAGTTGCTCCTGGATCTTCTTGAACTCATCCAGGCGAGCCAGATTTTCCGGCGCGCTGATCGTAGCCATGACGAACGGCCGACCCATCGTGGTCTTCCCCAGCTCCTCGAACTGCAAGCGATCACTTGCTTGATCAAGCCGCTGAAAGTACTCGACCACCTGACTCCATGAGGCCAACTTGCGATCGTCGCCGGGAGTGAAACCAAGTACTTCGGCCGGCGCCGGAATACTGTTTGGCGCGACTCGATTAGCAGTTTGGCTACGCGGGAAAAGAAGCAGCGTTGAGACGAGCAGAAGAATAGCTGCCAGGGTTCTCTTGCGCATTGGCTCTTAGAAGTGAAGGCGCGGACTTGTAGAACAGGAGAAGTTTAATCGAAAGGCGGCCGAACTCGAAATATTTTGAGAATGATTTGAAGGTCAAAAATTCCACCAACGGCAGTTGGTGGATTGTTCAAGTCCTTTCTACAAAGAATGCACAGCCTACATGCCCAAATACCACCAACGGCAGTTGGTGGATGCTTCAGATCCTTTCTACGAATGTTGAGCCAAAAGATTACCGCGATGACCGCGAAATTGGATCGTGAGGAGTATTGTGGTCGCAGCAGGCGTGAAAGCGTTCTTAGTTGTCTGACTGTAGAAAAGACTTGAACCATCAACCAACTGCCGTTGGTGGTATTTGCTCGATGGGGTAACGCTCTTGCTGTAGAAAGGACTTGAAATATCCAGTAACTACGGTTAACGGCATTTCCAATTTTTTAGGGCAACCCAGATCTCCAGATAACGCTCAAACCTGCAGAAACACGGGGTTCGGGGCTGGCTCAACCTGCTTGCCCAAGCGCGGGTGCCCGTGTAAAGTAGCGGCGTTTTCAAAGCCCCGCGCTCTCCCAGAGACACAGAAAACCATTTTGGAGGTCATGCGGATGTCGAGTGAAAGCATCCCTGCAACGGAGTATCCCGACAGAGTGGATTTGGAGCCAGACAACCCGTACCTGGCAACTTTTAAACCCTACATTCCGGCTGGAGTTCGGCTCCGGGAACTGACCGTCATCCCGCTGATCATGGGCACGTTCCTCGGTATGGTTTTTGGTGCATCTTCTCTTTACCTGGTGCTCAAGGTCGGTTTAACGGTAAGCGCGTCGATTCCGGTCGCGGTGATCTCAATCACCCTGTTCCGCTTGTTTTCCAAAGTAGGCCTGCGCGACGCAACAATTCTCGAGAACAACATTGTCCAAACTGCCGGTTCAGCTGGTGAGTCGATCGCTTTTGGCGTTGGCGTGACGATGCCTGCGATCATGATCCTGGGCTTTGACCTGGAGATCACCCGGGTCATGTTGGTGGCGATACTGGGCGGGCTGCTGGGGATCTTAATGATGATCCCGCTGCGACGGGCGCTGATTGTGGCCCAACATGGCTATCTCAAGTACCCGGAAGGAACGGCTTGCGCGGAAGTCTTGAAGGCCGGTGCTTCGGACGAGTCACGGGCGGCTGCCGCCAAGGGTGGGGCAGTTGCCGAGGCCGAAGGTTCACAGATGGGCGCCAAGACGATCTTCGCTGGCCTCGGTGTCGGCTTTCTCTACCAGGTGCTGATGGGGGCTTTCAAGGGTTGGCGGGACACACCGGAGAAGGTTTTTGGTGCGCCTTTTAAAGCCGGTTCGATCTCAGCTGAGATCTCACCAGCACTGCTGGGAGTTGGTTACATCATCGGACCACGCATCGCCTCGATCATGTGTGCCGGCGGCGTGCTTGCCTACCTGGTCTTGATTCCGGCGATCAAGTTTTTTGGCGCAGGGACGACCGTGCCTATTCCACCGGGCACTGTACCTATCGGCGAAATGAGCCCGAGCCAGATTCGTGGTGCTTATGTGCTCTACATCGGCGCTGGCGCTGTGGCCGCCGGGGGCATCATTAGTTTGTTTCGTTCCTTGCCAACTATCTGGCACGGCTTAAAAGGTGGTCTCGCTGACTTACGTGGTGGGCAAGCAGCAGCGAGCAATGCGCCACGCACCGACCAGGATCTTTCGATGAAGTTTGTCATCGGCGGCATCGTCGCTCTCCTGGCGCTGATCATGATCTTTCCGCAACTCAATCTCCGGTGGAATATCCTGGGCGCAATTCTTATTGTTGCCTTTGGCTTCCTCTTCGTGACCGTCTCGTCGCGCCTGACCGGGGAAATCGGTTCATCTTCCAATCCGATCTCGGGAATGACGGTCGCCACCCTGCTGCTGACTTGTTTGATCTTTTTAGTTGTCGGTTGGACGGGGCCCACTTACTACGTCACCGCGCTTTCGATTGGAGGCATTGTTTGTATTGCCTCCTCAAACGGCGGCACGACTTCGCAGGATTTGAAAACCGGTTTTCTGGTTGGCTCAACTCCCAGTGCGCAACAGATTGCCATCCTGGTGGGTGCGTTTGCCTCAGCGCTAATCCTCGGACCAATCCTGTTGATACTGAACGACGCAGGCACTATCTATATTCCGCGTTTGACCTTTGAAAAAGTCACCACCAGCGCCACGGTCTCCGGTGCGCCAACGCTGCCTGCGTTTACTGATCCTATAAAACCAGAGACTCCTGGAAACTATCGGGTGTTAAAGAACGAGGCCGGCGCCCCGCTGGTCGCCGGACTCGATCCGGGCGAGTACCTGGTCGATGACTCGGGTAAGGTAGTTTACAAAGTCTCGGAAAACTTTCCGGCCGGCCTAAGAGTCGATCCCTCGCAGGCAGGGGCTCCGGAAAAGTTGAAGGGACCACAGGCAAATGTGGACTCCAACCTTTATCGTGGTTGGCACAAGACCAGCACGGAAGGTGGCCCTGCCGGACGTTACCTGGTCAACGAGAGTGGGCAAGCGATTTATCTCGCCGATCCAGGCATCAACGGAGTCCGCAAAGTACGTCCTGACGGCCAATCCGTCACCAAGTACGATGCGCCCAAGGCAACCTTGATGTCCTATATCAT
>DATFRK010000303.1:0-2637 GCA_035263325.1 Pyrinomonadaceae bacterium
GCTTACCCCCTTCCCAACTGCGCAATCTTCGCTAGTTGAGTAGGCAAGCCAGCGATCTGCCCTCTTAGAAAACTGATCCTAGTTACTTCGCACCGCAACCTCAACTCGTTCAGACTTGACGCCTTTCGAGAACTGGAACTCGCGCGCGCGACTCTCTGATTCCGAGGGAAAAACCTGCCGCCCGCTGTCGCTACTCCACCACACCTGGGACAAAAAATAGAGGTCGCCATAGCGATTGAAAACAAGTCTTGCACCACCCTTTCGATCACGGGATCCGATAGACAAAGGTGCATTCACCAAGACAGTTTTCTTCCCGTCAGCGGTGCGTATCGAGAGTGCATTGCCCCGGACCCTAATCGCGTAACTGCCCGCCTTGAGAGTGGACTTTCCGGCAGCAAAATCAAACGGAATATCCGCCTCCGTCCTGGTCGGAGTCTGTGCCTGAACGCCCCCTACGGCGAGCGCAAAGAAGAGGCCCATCATGGCGATTGTTCTGGAAATCATGTTTTTCATCTGACCCTCCTAAGGTCTCAACTTAGAGGCTAGCCCTATTGCCGCCTTCAATGAGGAACGCGACGTTTGTCACCGGTAGGGCTCAAATCCATCAGGGCCGAAAAAGTCCGGGGAAACTGCGCTATAACCGGAACGTTTAGCGCGTTAGTATTTGGGGAGATCCGTATTGATGACGGCTCGTACAAGAAAATGGCGCCTCGAGATTGCCCTGCCCCTAAACCAAAGGAGTAAGAACAGGGCGGGAGATCTCGACGTACAACATTTGCAGCGTGTTGATCTTCAAATGTCTGAGCAGCCGGAAAATGTGACACAACTCCTGTTAGGGTGGGGTAATGGAGATAAGGAGGCGCTCGATCAGCTGATGCCCATCGTCTACGATGAGCTCAGACGTCAGGCCGCACGTTACTTGCGACGTGAACGAGCGGGCCACACATTACAGACTACAGCCCTGATCAATGAAGCGTACATCCGGCTGGTCGATCAGAAGCGAGTGCACTGGCAGAATCGCGCGCACTTTTTTGGCATCGCAGCCAAGATGATGAGAAGAATCCTGGTGGACCACGCGCGCACCAAGAAACGCGCGAAGCGCGGCGGCTCTGATGTAAGAGTTTCGCTAGCCGACGCAACTCTCGTCTCAAAGAGTCGTGATCTCGACATAGTGGCGCTCGACCAGGCCCTCGAACGTCTTGGCAAAGTCGATGAACAACAAGCGCGCGTGGTTGAGTTGAGATTCTTTAGCGGGTTAACGGTAGAAGAGACAGCGGAAGTCCTGTCGATATCGGCGGCAACGGTAAAGCGAGACTGGAGCATGGCGAAAGCCTGGCTGCACCGAGAGATAACTGATGACCAGGGTTAGCTTACAACAGTGGCAACAAGCAAAGGAGATCTTTACCGAGGCTCTCGAACTGTCTCCGGCGGATAGAACTGCATTTCTTGAGCGTGCGTGCGCCGCCGACAAATCACTGCGACATGAAGTGGAGTCGCTACTCAAGTCCTACGAGAATGCTGCGAGCTTCATGGAAATGCCCGCAGTTGAGTCGGCGGCCGAATCTCTGCTCAGCGACGAAGAGCAACTGAAGGAAGGCCAGTTAGTAAAGCACTATGAGATTGTCAGGCCCATCGGCCAGGGCGGCATGGGCGAAGTTTATCTTGCAAAGGACACAGTGCTCGGTCGTCGGGTCGCACTCAAGTTTTTACCACCGTACTTGCGCAGCGATCCGGAACGATTGCGACGCTTTCAACAGGAAGCACGTGCAGCCTCGACCCTGAGTCACCCGAATGTTTGTGTAATTCATGAAGTTGGGCAAACGGATGATCGCCGGCCCTTCATCGCCATGGAGTACATCGAGGGCATCACCCTGCGGGAACGCTTGAACAAGGGCGCGATGGCTCCTACTGAAGCACTCGACGTGGCGAATCAAGTGGCCGCTGCCCTCACAGCCGCACACGAAGCGGGCATAATTCATCGCGACATCAAACCGGAAAACATCATGCTGCGGCGGGACGGGTACGTTAAGGTGCTCGATTTTGGCCTGGCCAAGCTTACTGAACACCGTAAGCCCGGAACTGGCACCACCATGTCGACGCTGATGTTCTCAAATCCCGGCAGCGTAATGGGAACGGCGGCTTACATGTCGCCTGAACAAGCCCGTGGCGTAGCGGTCGATGAACGCACGGACGTGTGGAGTCTCGGCGTTGTGCTGTACGAGATGGTCACCGGACAGCCGCCATTTGTGGGCGCCACACCCACCGATATCGTCATTGCCATCGTTGAGCGGGAACAGCCCGCAATTTCTGAGCACGTCGCTGAAGTTCCGGCTGAATTGGAGCGAATAGTGCGGAAGGCCCTGCGGAAAGATCCGGAAGAACGCTACCAGATAGCGAAAGAGATGGCGGTTGATCTGCGGTCACTGCAGAAGGATCTCGACGTTGAGCGCTCTGTGCAACCAGGAACCGCAGTGGATACGAACCTGGATCGAAGCAAATCTACCACCGGTAATAAGCGCAAACTCGATACGGACCAGGTGCCAGCAACGCGATTGACCGAGGTTGGCATGCCAATCTCGCGAAAACCGAATTGGGCCGCGCGTATCGGAGTAGTCGCGCTCACTGCTCTCATTATTG
>DATFRK010000304.1:0-5255 GCA_035263325.1 Pyrinomonadaceae bacterium
CGATTAGTTTATTCGCGCTGGCGAGTATGCCTTTGTTCACCCTGACGACTTCAGGAACGGCGACGTGGGTGCTGAGCGCTCCAGCCTGGTAGTCGGGCCTTTCGAATTCATCGAGACTCGTCTGCGGCGAAGGATCCGGGAAGTAGACGCCTTCGGCTGCGGTAGTAAGATTGAGAAGTGAAAACTTTTCTACATTCCTGGAGCGCTCGGTAGTTGAAAAGCGCAAATAGACAATCGCCAAACAGATCGCTGTAACTAGAAACATCACCACCCGATTGATGATTAGGTCTGGGTCGTAAGTGACTACCAGTTGATTTACAAATTCCGCGCTGCTCCTGGGCACATGAACGTCTCCACGGTTCATAACCAGCGGGTCTAACGCGAGTTTCCACCGCCAGGGAACGCGGCTCAATAAGACGTTCTGATAAGTAATGTAGATGGGATAAAAGGCAACGCCCAGGCCGTATACGATCTTGGGATTACGAGTAAGAACTCCCACGGCAAAATAGAATGCTGCGAGGCCCAGGTGCGAGATCACTACCAACACCAGAAAGTGTTTAAGGTAAGGAAATACCTTCCAGTCCTGAGTAGTCACGCCTTGTTTGGAAACTGCCTGCAGGGCGAACCACATCACCACCACGCCAGACTGACAGCACGCCAGTACAATGAAGTTGCCGAAAAACTTGCCCAGAAGGTACTGAGTGCGGCTGATGGGTTTTGAAAAGATAAGCGGATCGATACCGAGGCGGAAATCTCTGCTCACTGGATCGGCCATGAACAGCGCGGTGAACAGTGGCAAGAACAGGAAAGAGTAAGGTGGGAGCATACCAGCGATCGCAAAGTCGCTGTTGACGGCCACACCACGCCCGACTAGAGGTCCCCAGCCCCACCAGAGCAGGCCACACCCGGCGCAGAACAAAGCCATAAAATAAGGCGCTATGCGCTTTGAATTGAGCCGCAACTCATTTTGAAACACTGCGACGAACGGCGAGTTGAGTGGGTTGTTCATTTCAACCAGTTTTTTGCCAAGCACTGTGCCCTGGATACATTCCCGGTGAACTGAGGACGCAATAGTCCTGCGAATGTGCGGACTGGATTTGTCGCGACCATTTAGACCTGGTTCACAACTATGAAGTAATGGTCTTCGAGCGTTGCCGGTACGGGTTCGAAAGGCTCCGCAGGCTTTCCATTTTCAGAAAGCATGCGAACACGAGTCGCGCCACCGGCCATCTGAGAGGAAATGATTTTGCCGGTCGCTTTCAACGCAGGAACTTGTTCGCGTGGCAGGCTAGCCTCCCAAATGTGTCCTTCGAGTTTTGCGAGCGCTGCCTCCGGTGAGGTTGCGGTGAGAATCTGACCGCCGCGTATCACTGCGAAGCGGCTGCAAAGGTTCGACACGTCAGAAACGATATGAGTTGAAAGCAGCACCACTGTATCCTCGCGGGCACTCTCAGCTAGCAGGTTGTGAAGCCGGGCCCGTTCCTCAGGATCCAGCCCTGCCGTAGGTTCATCCACGATAAGAAGTTCCGGATTGCCGATCAACGCCTGGGCAATTCCCACGCGCTGACGCATGCCACCCGAAAATCCACCTAGACGCCGGTTACGCTCTGCGAATAGGTTGACTCTTTCGAGTAGTGCGTCAACAAGTGAATGCCTTTCCTTTCGGTCGGTAACACCTTTGAGCTTTGCAAAGTAATCAAGCATTTGAGCGGCCGTGAGCGTCGGATAGAGACCGAAATCCTGTGGAAGATAACCAAGCTTCTTCCTGGTCTTCGCCTTAGAGTTGATCAGATCGAGTCCGTCCATCTCGGCCGAACCACTGTCAGGCTCGAGCAGCGTCGCGAGAATCTTCATCAGTGTTGTCTTGCCGGCGCCGTTCGGTCCAAGCAACCCAAACATACCAGGTTGAATTTTTAGACTGACTCCGTTGAGCGCCTGAACACCGCTCGCGTAAGTCTTCATCAAGTCTTTGATAAGGAGCATCAAGTCTGTGCGGTCATTTGTCTGTTAGTCTATCTCCCCTAGAGCATCTGGGGTAGAACTTAGCGGAGCCTTCCCTGGAATGTCAAGGAAGCAGTTGTCTCATTGAGATTTTAGGTACAGCCCTGAGCCACCTTTCGCAACAGCGTCCCGAGCTCGCCGAAGATATCTCGGAAGTGATGGCCCAACGTCAGGTGGAACTCGAAGTCAAGCGTGAGGATCTAAACGAGGAAGCTCAGTCTGCGCGCATGCATAAACATCGCATCGACCTTTTGCGACGGATCAAAGGATTTTTCGGGTTAGACTAACTATTCCAATGGCCACTACCGCTGCAGGGTTGCTGCTGTCTGTGCTTGAGTGAGCATCTTGTCCAGGGCTTTGCGGTCGTAAAAGCGGCCATTCGAAATCACCGCAGCGATCCTTTGCGTATTACGAATATCTTCAAGCGGATTGGCATCGAGCAAAACCAGATCGGCGAGCTTGCCGGGGGCAATCGTTCCTAACTCTTGATCCGCGCCGAGGAACTTCGCGGGGTTTATCGTGGCGGCGCGCAACGCTTCGGTCGGAGTTAACCCGGCGATCACTAGTAAAGCCAGTTCATCGTGCAGGCTGAACCCGGGAAAACAGAACGGATTGCCCGTGTCCGTTCCCGCCAGAAACAAAACTCCCGCCTGTTTCATATCGCCGACGAGCTCAAGTTGCTTCTGGAAGACTTTCTTTGCGTACGCATAACTTTCGTCACTGCGACCGCCCACTCGCACACTCCAACGTTGCAATAACTGCCGCGGAATAAATCTCAGCCGGTCGTCGTTCCTGAATTTTGCATCATCCTGGTAGGCACCGCTTCGCAGCACCGTGAGTGTTGGACACTGCCAGGTCTGGTTCCTGACAAAACGGGCCAACAGATCTGCCTCTTTCGCTTTGTCGAAGCTGGCGAGCGCTTGCGCGCCAACCCGTGAGCGAGCCGCCGGTGAGGTTGCCTTGACTAATTCACTCCGTAGTTCCGTTTCTTTTGCCGAGCAAGCCAGATCTACTCCCGTTAGGTGTTCGATGCTCTTCTGTCCTGCGTCGGAGGCTTCAGCCGCTGAGACGGACAAGGGCACATGGCCGACGAAAGGGATTGCTTCCTGCTTCGCCTGATCGGCAATGGCAAAATAGGCATCGCGCGGCAGCAACGCATAGACTTTGACGAAGTCGGCGCCCCATTTCTTGACGCGCGTTACGGCTTTGCGACCCTCCTCCTCGTTACGCACTGAAATCGAGTTGGGCCAGACTGGATTGGGACCATCTATGATTGGACTGGCCACAATCATCCGGGGCCCGGCGAATGAACCTTTGGCAATCTCATCGCGCCAGCGCAGCAAATCTGAATTACCGAACATCTCGCGAATGCCGGTAACGCCGTTGGCCGTGAACAGCGTCAGCGTTTCGCGCGCGTACCAGTGCACGTGCATGTCCCATAATCCGGGGATGAGAAACTTACCGCCGGCATCGATTACCCGGGCGTCGGTCGGGAATGAAGCTCTGCTCGTGTCTTCGGTCTCGGTGATTTTGTTACCACGAATCACGACCGTCAGGTCAGGTCTGGCGCGTCCATCGGTAACATCGATAACTGCGACGCGCTTTAGGACGAGGGTGCTCGACTGGGAAGGAGGTTCTCCTCCAGGCAAGAACAAACCTAACAATAAGACAAGAGCGATGAGAAGTGTTCTCATCTGACTAATCCTTGTTGGCAGCCCTCAAGGTGTGAAATAAGTATTTAACGGTCGTCAGGGGTTGACGACCGTTTTGGTGTGTACGTTTCAATTGCCGGTATGGCTATTCAGTCTTCTCGTCGACTACCTGGAACCCCGTGCTGTTGACGACTTCACGCAATCGCTCTTCAGTCACCTTTTGATCATCATAGTCGACAATCGCAGTGCCCTTCTCCCAACTGACGTCCACGTTCTGTACGCCGTCCACTGCTTTAAGCGCCTTGGTGACTGAGGCTGAACACATCTTGCAGTGCATCCCCTTAACATGGATAGTTGTTGTCTTGGTCGCGGCTAAAGCGCTTGCGGCCGTGAAAACCAATAAAATGGCGATCAACCCCAAACTTGAAACTCGTTTTGTCATGAATTAGTCCCCTTCGTGGAAAGTCACTTCCAGAAATTCGTAACTAGTTTAGTAGTGGCTTTACCTTTTGCTCGAACTCTTCCGGAAGTATGATGCCTTCGATGCGATCTTTCACCATACCGTTGCGATCAATAATGATTGTTACCGGCATTATTTCGCTTGAATCAAACAGCGCCTTAGTTTCTTTACTGCCCAGTAATATCGGGTAGTTCACTTTGATCCGGCGCGTGAACTGCCGCACGTCTTGTACTTTCGTCGGTGGATAAGTGATTCCGACTACCTGTAGACCCTTTTCTTGAAACTCGCGCTGCCACTTGATCAAACCCGGCATTTCCGCGCGACATGGCGGACACCAGGTGGCCCAGAAGTTCAGCATGACAACTTTGCCTTTGAACGCATCAATTCTCACCGTTCGGCCCGTCAAATCCTTGAGCACCACCGGCGGTGCTTGTTGCGCTTGCCCCACAACCAGGATTTGTACGGCAACGACCAAGAATATCGAGGCGATTGCTTTGCGCATGCGAACCTTATAATGGCCCAAGACTCAAAACGAAAGCCGAGCCCCGAATTGAATCTCCCTTCCCGGCGTCGCCGCTTCCGTGATCGTGCCAAACTGCGGTGTGTTCACAAAACGATTTGGAGTTCCGAGGTTTGTGTGATTCAGCGCGTTAAACGCCTCAGCTCTTATTTGCAACTTAACTGTCTCGGTCATCGAGAACTCGCGTTGCAGAGCAAGATCTAAAGTTTGCCTCCCCGGACCGGTAACAGTGTTACGACCAACTTCACCGAACGTGAACGCAGCCGGTGTGGCAAACGCAGCCGGATTGAACCAGCGATCAGCAGTTTGGGTATTTGGCCCAAATACCGGTTGTCCCGTGTAGTTAGCGCGAACTGGATTCTCACCTAACAGCGTGCCAGCGTTTGCGGTATCACCAAACACGGAAATGGTGAGGGGAAAACCACTCTGTGCCTGGTAGATCGTGGACAATCTCCAATCTTTTGTTACTGTCCGAACGAATCCATTCTTGTTCCAGGCGGGTATGTTGTACACCATGCTGAACGCGAAGCGATGACGCACATCACACGAGAGTCCCTTTTCGAGTCGCAAATTTGAGTTGTCCTGAGGTGCTGCTGATTCAAACATCGGAGACCGAAAATCA
>DATFRK010000305.1:0-16426 GCA_035263325.1 Pyrinomonadaceae bacterium
TATTCCTCGCCGCGAGGCACAATCAATAACTCGTAGCCGGCAAACTCCTTCTCAGCCGCGAGTGGCTCAATCACTACCAGTCGATTATGACCCAGGTATGCTACCCCACTCTTCAAATGCAGCAGGCCGGGAACTTCACGCACATCAACGAAACTTGTTGTGTAGTCGTATTGGGCCAGGATGGCTGCTAGCTGCCGTGCTCCTTCTTCGTTTGTACGTTGGGAAATTTTAATAATGAAGTGATTGCCAGTCTCACAAATGTCACCACCATCGACAGTGCCGGGTTCATTAATAGTGTGGACTTTTGCAAACAAGGAACCGAGCACCTCGCGAATTCGGGCCACTTCCCCGCGACGGCTCAAGGCACCTGGCCTGGTGATCACAGCGCACGAACCAGTTAAGACGGCAGTGTCTTCAACGAAGGTGGAGTCAGGATAATCCGGGTCCGCGGGAAGCCAGGTGACCTTTAGACCGCACTTTTGCAACGCTTCACAATAAGCGGCGTGCTGCTTGAGGGTGAGCGCTAAATCGGGGGATCCAAGGTCGACGGTGGTCAACCCGGAGGCAAAATTCGCGCTCGGTGGTCGAACAATGGATGCGGTTAGCGAGGGTTTCCCTGCCATTGAGTCATACGGGGGCGCGATTGTGGGCCTCACGCAGTCTGAAACTGTGAAATTTCGCCTGGCTTGCGCAGCATCTTATTGACTTCGCCGATGTGCAACTCTTCTTCAGCAATCATCTTGCGCGCATATTCCTCCAACAACACCGAACGATCTTGCACGACTTCGAAGAGTTGTTTGTAGAGCGCAAGTCCCGCCTTTTCGGCTTCCAGCGCTTCGAGCAGGATGTCGTTAACCCCGTGCTTATGAGTTTCCAGAAGGCTGCCAATCTTCAATGACGGGTGTTCGCCAAAGTGGGTAACCAACTCACCAGCTTCGGTAGCATGAGACAGGCAGGTATTCGCTTCACCGCGCAGCCAGCTGACAATAGGAATTCGGTTATGTCCAAAAATCATTAACGAATAGTGGGTGTAGCGCACCACGCCTGCGAGTTCAGCTTCCATGATCTGGTTGAGAAGTTTCACAGCACCAGTTTTGTCAAAGTCTTCTGACATAACGCTCCCCCATTTCTATTGTTGGTGTTTGCGGAAGAGTATACACGAACGTTGGGTTCCACCCTGCTCCAAAGACCACGGCCCTCCGCCGTGGATACTTATGTTCCTTGCTAAAAAAGGCCACGCTAACGCTCGAGAAATGCCAAGGCCTTGCGCCGTGGATATTTACGCTTGTTGTCCGAGGCGCCACCCAAGTAAACGTGAATCTCCACGGCGCAAGGCCGTGGCATCCTGTAGGGTAACGCTGTCCACTTGTAGCGGCGATCGTCAGCCACCACGGCACAAGGCCGTGGCATCGGTAGATCAATTTTAATCTGCATTGCACCGCAAGATTCGGATGGCGCACGTGAACCTAAACCTCTAGACTAGTCCCATGGAAAAACTCGGCCCCGCCTTTTACAAAGCGCTGGAGACTGCGCACAAACAAGCACTGGCGCATCTCGAGACCCTTGATCAAACTTCCGTCGCCGCCACCGCAGATATCAACCAACTACGCGCCGCACTAACCAAACCACTAGGCCCGGAAGGACTGCCGGCGGACCAGGTAATCAGCGAACTTGCCCGCGACGTCAATGGAGGTCTGTTAGGAACAGCTGGTGGCCGTTTCTTCGGTTGGGTGATCGGTGGCGTGGTGCCCGCGGCACTCGCAGCCGACTGGCTAACGTCCGCGTGGCAACAAAACGCGGCGCTCTATGCCTGCAGTCCGGCAGCAGCAGTCGTTGAGGAAACTGTTGGTGCCTGGTTGAAAGAACTGCTGGGCCTACCTGCGTCAGCCAGCTTTGCCCTAGTTACTGGCTGTCAGATGGCCCATGTCACCTGCCTGGCTGCCGCGCGACATGCATTGTTGGCCAAGCTCGGTTGGGATGTAGAGACAAAAGGGCTCTTTGGCGCGCCGCCTGTTCGCATACTCACGAGTAGTGAGCGGCACGGTTCGTTTGAACGCGCCGCTCGTCTGCTCGGCCTGGGAACCTCACAAATCAAAGTTCTTCCAGTCGATGGAAAAGGGCAAGTCATCACCTCAGCACTCGAAGAAGAACTGGAAAGAGAGCAGTCCCCAACCATCGTGCTACTGCAAGCGGGTGATATCAACATCGGCGCCTATGATTCCTTCGAGACTATAATTCCCGTCGCCAAGCGCCATGGGGCCTGGGTACACATCGACGGCGCTTTTGGCCTGTGGGCCGCTGCTTCTGAACGACTGCGATATCTCGTGAAAGGTATTGAGAGCGCGGATTCCTGGGCCACCGATGGACATAAATGGCTCAACGTGCCGTTCGACTGTGGGTTTGCTTTTGTGGCCCATCCGGAAGCCCACCGGGCGTCGCTTTCAATCCAGGCGTCGTACATCACTCATGATGACAATGCCCGGGACCAGATGGACTGGAATCCGGAATGGTCACGGCGCGCGCGTTGTTTTCCTGTGTACGCCGCCCTAAGGCAGTTAGGTCGTGATGGGGTTGCGCACGTTATCGAACAATGCTGTAAGTGTGCCCACGACCTGGTGGTAGGGATGAGCGAACTACCGGGAGCAGAGGCACTGTGGATCCCGACTATTAATCAAGGACTCGTGCGCTTCCTGGATCGAGGGCCAGGGGCTTCTGAAGCTGATCATGACCGGCGCACTGATGAAGTGATCGCGAAAATTCTAAGTTCTGGTGAGGCATTTTTCGGCGGTACGACGTGGCGAGGGCGACGAGCAATGCGCGTCAGTGTCTGTAACTGGCAAACTTCGGATAAAGAGGTCGCGCGAACTATTGCGGCAGTCGCCCGGGTGCTTCGCGAGGGGTAAGTCCTCGAGATAAGGTCTTGCGAAATGGGCAAGGCAAGATTGGTAATGAAGCACCAAGATTGGTGAGAAAGACTATTGGTCATATCTCATTTGACATTGATCATGTGGTCATTGAACCGTCGCCCCGTGGCTCTTTCGATGGCCAAATGATCAATGTCAAATGATATATGACCAATAAACCGCTTTTAGGCCTTGGCTTCCAATCCAATCCTACTCGCTACCATCACCCGCAAATCCTCTCTTCTTCATCAGCGCCTCAATCTTCGCATCGCGACCGCGAAATTCTCGATACCCTTCCGCCGGATCGATAGTATTTCCCACCGAGAAGATGTACTGACGCAGTCGTGCTGCCACTTTTGCGTCATATGGACCACCACCTTCAACAAAGGCGCCAAACGCGTCCGCCGTTAACACGTCAGACCAAAGATAGCTGTAGTAACCTGCCGAGTAGCCATCGCTGGCAAACACATGGAGAAACTGCGGAGTCCGGTGACGCATCACCAGTTCATGGGGCATGCCCAACTGGGAGAGCGTCTCACGTTCAAAGGCATCAGGATCGATCTTCTTATCACCGGCCAGGTGTAGTTTCATATCGACGAGGGCCGCAGATAGATATTCCACGGTCGCAAAGCCCTGGTTGAAAGTGGCCGAGCGTTTGATCCGATCCACCAGCTCCTGCGGAATCGGTTTGCCTGTTTGGTAGTGCAAAGCAAAACGCTGTAACACCTGGGGTGTCGCCAACCAGTGCTCCATCAATTGCGAGGGAAACTCGACGTAGTCGCGCGCGACCGCCGTTCCGGACAACGAGGGATAGGTCACATTAGAATTAAGGCCATGAAGCGCATGCCCGAACTCATGAAACATTGTCGTCGCATCATCCCATGAGATGAGCAACGGTTCACCGGGCTTTCCCTTAATGAAGTTGGCATTGTTCGAAACAATCGTGGTGATCTCGCCGTTGACTTTCTCCTGGCTGCGGTAGGCGTTCATCCAGGCCCCGGAACGTTTACCAGCGCGAGCATAAGGATCGAAGTACCACAGTCCGATATGACGCTTGGTTGCCCTATCGGTAACTTCCCAGACGCGAATATCCGGATGCGCGACCGGCACATCGGTGACGGGAGTAAAGTTGAAACCAAATAACTCCCCGGCAACCCAGAAAATCCCTTCCCGCAGTTTGTCCAGTTGCAGGTAGGGCTTCACTTTGTTCTGATCGAGATCGTATTTAGCTTTGCGCACCTTCTCCATGTAGTAGCGATAGTCCCAGGGCTCAATCTTGATATTTGCTCCCTCTTTGTTAGCCAGTGCCTGCATGTCCGCAACTTCTTCATGTACGCGGGCCACCGCCGGCTTCCAAACTGCTTCCATCAATTCCATTGCCCGTTCCGGAGTCTTAGCCATCGCGTTCTCAAGGCGCCAATGAGCGTGCGTCGGATAGCCTAACAACTTCGCCCGCTCCGCGCGCAGTTGCAGGATCTCAGTGATGATGGCGTTGTTGTCGTGCGCGTCACCGTTATCGCCACGATTGATAAACATGCGCCAGGCCTTCTCCCGCAGGTCTCGCCGATCCGAATAGGTTAAGAATGGATCGATTGCCGACCGCGTGTTCATGATCACCCAGCTATCCGGAACTTTCTTGGTCACGGCAGCCGCGGCGGCGGCGTCCCGCAAAGATTGAGGCAGACCGGCCAGATCTGCTTCGCTCTTCAGCACAATGAACTGATCCGTTTCCTCGGCCAGCACGTTCTGACTGAAGCGGGTATAGAGCCCCGCCAGTTGTTGGTTAATCTGCGAGAGACGCGCTTTAGCTTCTGGAGCAAGCCGAGCGCCCGCACGAACAAAGTTGGTGTAGTAGAGCCAAACCAGCCGCTGTTGTTCGGCAGTAAGCTTCGCCTTATCAGGTGAGTTGTAAACGGCTTCGATTCGTTTGAAGAGCGCCTCGTTTTGCGTGATTTGATCGCCGAAGGCCGCCAGACGCGGAGCCATCTCACGCTGTACTACCTGGAACTCGGGTCCGTTCATGGTCGCGGCCCAGACACCGTACAAAGTGGTGACGCGATCGAGAGTACGGCCCGCGCGTTCCATCGCTACGATTGTGTTTTCGAAAGTAGGGGCTGCGGGGTCCCTGGCAATTTTATCGACCTCAGCCAATTGCTCGGCCATTCCTGCTTCCAGGGCCGGTTTGAATAACGACACCTGCACGCGATCGAACGGAGGCACGCCACCATATTTGCCGGTCCATTTTGCGAGTAGAGGGTTCTGATCCTCTTTAGCATTGTCCGGCGCCGTCAAGGCAGGGTTGTTATCCTTCTCATCCCTGGCGCTAGCCGTATTCATATTGTCGGCAAAGGCCCAAATGACCATGGCAATGGTGAACAGAAGCGTACAGCTACGCGTTATCGAATCCCACATATTCATTCCCTTTTTGGTTGAACTTTCCTGGGAGGAGACTAACCAGTGCGGGCGAGTATATTGGCCAGCGCTGCTAGATGTACAGCGCACCCCAAGAAATGAGGTAACCGCGATCGCTTTTGCCTGAAAACCTTCTGATAAACACGGACAGGCTGCCCGAGCGGTTTAACCCCGCTCAAGCAGCCATATAAGAAATAAATCTGCGTAATCTGTGGATCGATTTAAGATCGCGGCGCCACATAACTGCGACGCGACTTCACCACCAGCTTCCCGCGAGTTTTTAACGCGTCAGGCGTCAGATCGATTTTTAGCTTCCGCAAGCTGCCGTCGCGCGCCTTATTACTGGAAACATACGCCAGACTAAAGCGCGAACGCAGGTGCTCCATCAGAGTGACGAACGTTTGATCAAGGATTTCCGGTTTATCGGAAAGCACTTCCCCGCCAGTGTCGTCAGCGATCTGCTTGATGTTCATGGTCGAAAGTTTGAACATCCCTCCCATGCGCGTGGCCCAACGCATGGCCCCGTTCTCCATTTTCTGTTCAGGAGTAACGGGCACCAGGCCGCACACCACGCTGCCTGATTCATAGATTGCGTGAGTCACTGTTTTGGCGCCTGGCGCATTGTCGCAGTCGAAGTTTCGCGTTACGCCCGTGATGAAGATCACAACCCGACGACCCACCGGATTGCCGGCACTCTCCATGTAGTTTGCGGCATCAAAGAAGGCCTTGTTGATACAGTGGTTCGCAGCCTCATCATGCGGTGGCACTCGATTGAGGGCGCGCGCGACTTTGGACCGATCGCGGGTGAACTCCTGGAGCAGTTCTGTATCATTGTGATAACTCATCACGGCTACTTCATCAGTAGGCTTGAGACGGGCCACCGCCTGGATGGCGGCGTTGCGCACTTCCCAGCTGTAGGCGTCGAGACAACCACCCCGGTCAATCATCAGCAAGACTGACAAGGGCAGGCTATTCTGACTGAAGTGCGTAATCTCCTGCGGCTTGCCGTCTTCAAGAATTTGGAAATCTTCTCGCTTCAGATCACCTACGACCCGGGCCGTGTCTTTCTGCAAAACCAGGGCGTCGACTGTTACCAGATCCACATCGACTTTTACGACCTCGAGAGTCGGATTACTAATCTTGCGTTCGCGAGTTTGGGCCAGCACATTTGAATTTAGGAAATCTTTTCTGCGTTGTGGGGAGAGGGTGACGAACAAAAGTAGAATGAGAAGAGTTGCGAGAACAGCGAGGCGTTCGGTCGGGACTATTTTTCTCATGGCACCCCCTAAGAGGACTCTAGTTGGCGGAGTCCTTAGATTGGAACATCACGTTAGGGAGAGTGGATTGTGAGTGGCCCAATAATACCTTTTTTAGGCTCCAGGGAGAAGACGTTTTTAGGGCTGGTGGTGTTAACAGATCAAGCGGAAAGCGTTTTCTGCATCGAGAAAAGCGGGGTGCCAAAGAGGTCGTGAGGTTCCTCTTCAGTACGCACAAAACCGGAGCGCTCGTAGAGCTGGATTGCTTCAATCAAAAAGGGAGTAGTGCTGAGAGACAAGCGCTTGCAGGCCTTTGCCCGGGCATATTTCTCGGCATGGTCTAACAGCATCTTGCCAATCCCCTGGCCGCGGGAAACCGGCAAGACGGCCATCCCCCGAATATAAACAGCGTCACCCTTGACCACGACCGACATCGTGCCCACTAACTGGTTATCGCTAAGGGCCACCCAAACAGGGCCTTCTGTGAGGCGCGCAGTTACATCCCGCGCGTTGAGGGCAGTGGCAGCGAATCCTTCAGGCGTGTAGAGTGGTTCGTACTCAATAAACGAGTCCATTAGGACACCCGCGATCAATTCCGTATCCGCTTGACTCGCAGCTCGAATTGTTTTGTTGGTTGTTTCACTCACAAGAACTATTTAAGCATGTCCCCAGGCGGCCGGAAAGATCTTTCCGGTCGGAGTGCGATCATTAGTTGAGCAAAAGTCGGTACCATGTCGCGGCCGCGGATCGGTCCCACCTGGCATTGCGCGACCGTAATTGGCAAACCATTAAAATGGTTAACTGAAGTAAAAAGAGTTCACTGATCCCCAAGCTGAAGCATGGGTGAATGAGAGGAGTTGAGTTTTCTTGGTCGGTGTGAGGTTGGTACTCACCGTCGCTCGATGAGACGGAGCAACTCGCCGATTAAAACTCAAACGCGGACCAAACTAACTGAACCTAACAACTTTGCCCCCCGCAAATTGTTTGAAACTTTAAATCCTGGTTCAGTCTGGTTTAGTCCGCGTCTTTCGGTTACTGGTTTACCGCGCCAGCTTCGCTCTAGTACTTACTCTGCCAAACCGTTTAGTAGACGAAAGTGAGTGGTCGAAGGCAGACGGTAGTAAAAGTCGCCCTGCGTCTCCCAGTTTCGTAAATTAAATTTCCTGTGTGCCCCGCAACTAAGACAAGTCCGGTAAGCCTGGCCCTGGTGCGAAAACGGCCGGCTCATGTCTGTGTGCCAACATCCGAATAAACGGGCCACCCAGCCGCCGACTTTCTCTGTAACGGAGGACGTATCGAAGTTCCCCACATTTGATTTCGCGAACGTTAATTGGCCAGCTTGCATGACTTTTCCTCTTTCCGAGGTGCCCGAAAAGGCCCTCACTACACTAACGCGCAAGGAGTCCTGGAAAAGGACCAAGGAGACTGGAAATCCATTAATTTGGCCCTCTGCAAGACTCCTGAGGCAGCCACGTTATCGTAACTAGGCGTTCTGCCTTATACTCTGTTCCGTATTTTCAGGACTCGTGTGAAACTCGCTCCGCTCACATTTCGTTTAGCAGCGAACCATTACTAATACCCAGAGACGCATCGATTGACCGAAGCCCGCGCAGAAAACGTAACTCAACTACTAATCGAACTCTCAAACGGCGATCGAGGTGTGGTTGATCTTTTACTACCCGTCATCTACGATGAACTGCGAAAACTTGCTGCGAACTACCTGCGGCGCGAGCGCCCCGACCACACTCTGCAGCCAACCGCTCTAGTTCACGAAGCATACCTCCGCCTCGTGGACCAAACGCGAGTCAACTGGCAGAATCGCGCCCACTTCTTCGGTGTCGCCGCGCAAATCATGCGCCGCCTCTTAGTGGATCATGCGCGCAAGCACAACGCGGAAAAACGTGGCCAGGACTTTCAAAAGCTCTCCCTTGACGAAAATATCGATCGAGCGGTTGAACGCAGCTCAGAGTTAATCGCCCTCGACGATGCACTCAAGGCCCTGGCCGAATTCGACCAACAGAAGGCGCGGATGGTTGAGCTCCGCTACTTCGGTGGCCTCTCTATTGAAGAGACGGCTGATGTGATGGGAGTTACGCCGACAACGATTAAGCGTCACTGGCGCTTCGCCAAAGCCTGGCTCCACGGCGAGATGCAAAAGAAGTAAATTTCTCCGCTGTGAACCATCGACAGAAGCAACACAACCAATTCATCGGTCATCCTTACTCAATCGTTTTTCACTCTTAGCTAAGTGGTTCTATGACCCCCGAACGCTGGAGACAAGTTGAGGAGATTTTTCAGGCTGCGCTCGATCTGTCGCCTGATGAGCGGGACCGGTATGTGTCAAGAGCGTGTGCCGGCGACTCTGACCTGAAACGCGACGTGCAGTCGTTGTTAGTGCAACATGATAGTGCTGGAGATCTCTTGGAAAGACCGCTTTACGGGGAAACAGAACTAGGAGCATTGGAGTCGTTAGTAAGTGACGACGATGATCCGATGATCGGCCGGCGCCTGGGCGCTTATCGAATTGAGCGCGAGATCGGTCGGGGCGGTATGGGTGCGGTCTATGAAGCAGTGCGGGTCGATAAAGAGTTCAACAAACGAGCGGCCATCAAACTGGTCAAGCGAGGAATGGATACCGACTTTGTCCTCCGCCGCTTCCGGAAAGAACGGCAAATCCTGGCGGCTTTGGATCATCCACACATTGGCGGTCTACTAGACGGTGGCACAACCAAGGACGGTTTGCCCTACTTTGTGATGGAGTACATTGTAGGGCAACCGCTTTATAGCTACTGTGACGCCCACAAGTTAAACATCACTGACCGACTCAAACTCTTTCGCCCCATCTGTGACGCAGTTCACTACGCCCACCAAAAACAGGTGGTGCATCGCGATATCAAGCCGTCTAATGTGCTCGTTACTTCCGACGGCATCCCCAAGCTCCTGGACTTTGGCATCGCCAAATTGCTCAACCCGGAACTCGCGGGCGACATCACCCACGACCCGACCGCCACTGCGATGCGCCTGATGACGCCGGAATACGCTTCACCGGAACAAGTCCAGGGCGCACCAACAACACCTACTACCGACGTTTATTCCCTGGGTGTGCTGCTCTATGAACTCTTATCGGGGCATCGCCCTTATCGTCTAAGAAATCGTGCGCCTCACGAGATCGCTCGCGTAATCTGCGAAGACGCCCCAACGCCACCAAGCATCTGTGTGGGCCGCAAAGAGGATCTGCTCCCGAATCTCTATTCGGGCGATGAATCAACCACTCTGCAACTGGTCTATACCGCACGCGGCAGCAATCTCGAAACCTTGCGACGTGAACTGTCGGGCGATCTCGATAGCATCGTAATGCAGGCGTTGCGCAAAGAACCCGAATGGCGCTATCAAACCGCTGCTCAACTCCGTGACGATATCACTCGCTATCTGGAGGGACGTCCAGTCTCTGACCTGCCTGACTCCCCCAGGGTGAGTGGGTCGCTAAAGCCTGAGGTAGTTCCGGCAGAGAACTCACTGGCGGTGCTACCGCTGAAGTTGCTGGATGTAAATCAGTCAGACACTGGTCCAGACTTTCTCGGCACAGGATTGGCTGATGCGTTAATTACACGACTGAGCACCATACGCAACTTTGCAGTGCGACCAACCAGTAGTGTGTTGCGTTACGGAGCAGACGCCGATCCGCTGTTGGCCGGGCGAGAACTGGGCGTCACTTTTGTGCTTGATGGCCGCATCCGACGCGCCGGAGAACGAATTCGCGTCACGATTCAGTTATTGGATGTCCGTGACGAGACGGCTGCCTGGGCGGGCCAGTTTGATGAACAATTCACAGACGTACTAAGCCTGGAAGACACTATCTCGTCGCATGTGGCAGAAGCGATTGTTCCTCATCTTACAGTGGACGAACGCCTGCGCCTGGCCAAGCGCGGAACTGACAATCCCCAGGCGCACGAAGCATACTTACGCGGTCGCTTCTATTGGAACACGTTTACCGAGGAAGGTTTTGCGCGCGCCATCGTTTGTTATCAACAGGCTATCGCGCTCGACCCGGATTATGCTTTGGCCCATGCGGGGGTGGCCTCGTATCACAACTGGCTCGGCGTTTTTTGTGTCCTGCCATTCTCTGAGTGCGCAGCCGCCGCCTACGAAGCTGCATCGATCGCGGTGGACCTCGATCCCAACCTTGCCGAAGGCCATGCGGCGCTAGGGCAAGCAATTCTTTGTCGCGATTTTGCCTGGGCCAGCGCGGAGCAGCAGTTGCTCCGAGCCATCGAACTCAATCCTAACCAATCCCCGGCAAGGATTTGGTATGCCCTTCAATTGGCGATGGAAGGTCGCTTCACGGAGTCAATGCGCGAGGCTTACACGGCGCGTGACCTTGATCCGCTGGCAATCATTTCACGCTTCAGCGTCGCGTTCTGTTCTTATCATGCACGACGCTACGAGGAAGCCCTTAGATTCGCCCAGGCCACCATCGAAAACGAGCCCAACAACTTGATGATGATCTACGCCTCGAGCTTTGTGCTCAGCATGATGGGTCGACATGAGGAGGCCATTGAAGCGGCCTTGAAGTGTGTCGAAGCCATGGGCAAAGCCTCGACCACCCTGGGCCGACTCGGCTCGGCCTACGCTGAAGCGGGCAACACAGTCGCTGCTGAGGGTGTGCTAGCGGAGATGGACGCCATCTCTACCAGGCGATACATCTCGCCGTATCACTTGGCCTTAATTAATTGCTCACTGGGGCGAACCGAGTCAGCCGTCGATCAACTGGAAAAGGCTTACGAAGTAAATGATGCAAAGGTGCTCTGGCTCGGTGTTGACCCGGAGCTTGACCCATTGCACGGACATCCGCGCTTCACCGCCCTGTTACGCAGGCTGAATCATCGGTTAGCTGCTTTGCCTACGCTTTCCGGGCAAATGCAAATTGGTCAGGAGTCAATCGCCGTTCTTCCGTTTCAGGTCTTAAGTCAAACTGCCGATAACACTGGGGACGAGTATCTCGGTATTGGACTCGCCGACGCACTGATCACTCGTCTCAGCAACGTCCAGCGCCTGGTAGTTAGACCGACGAGTAGTGTATTGCGCTACCGCGGCTCGAAGATTGATCCCCTGGTTGCCGGGCGCGATCTGGGCACAGACTACATCGTTGACGGTACGTTGCAGCGTTCCGGAGATCGACTGCGAGTGACGGCCCATCTCTTGAGCGTCAAAGAAGGTGTTACTCGTTGGGCCGAACAGTTTGATGAAAACTCCACGGACGTCCTGCAGATTGAGGACTCCATCTCGGAGCAGGTCGCCACCGCGCTGCTGCCGAAACTTACTCGTGACGAGCAACGCCAGTTGGCTAAGCGTCGCACTGATAGTCATGAAGCGTTTGAGTTCTACCTCCGAGGACGCTACTACTGGAACTCATATACCGAATCCGGATTTGCCAAGGCGCTCGATTGTTACAACCAGGCCATCGACCTCGATCCTAATTACGCGCTGGCTTACACGGGCATTGCCGACTACTACAACTGGTTGGGTGTCTTTACGCTGCGACCATTTGCCGAGTGTTCAGCCGCCGCCAAACAGGCGGCCAGTAAAGCTGTAGAACTCGATCCTACTTCCGCTGAGGCGTACAGTGCGCTCGGCTTCGCCACCGTCTGTCATGATTTCGATTGGGCAGTTGCCGAAGCCCAGCACCGGCAAGCAGTCCACATTAATCCCAACTATTCAACTGGACACCACTGGTATGGCTTTCACCTGGCCATGTCAGGTCGTTTTAACGATGCGCTTGAGCAAATGTTGCGGGCGCGCGAGCTCGATCCATTGTCTCCCAGCATCATGCAAGCCTTGGGCTGGTGTTACTACAACATGCGGCGCTACGACGATGCGATTCGGACTTACCGTAACATGCTCGACACTGTGCCGGACTTTTCCTACGGGTTGGCTACCTTCTCCTGGACGCTCCGTCATACCGGCGACGCGGATGAAGCAGTCAAATACGCGGAGAAAGCTTACGATCTCTCAAGTGGAGGGCAGATATTTCTGGCTTGCCTGGGCGCGGCTTATGCCGCCGCCGGAAGACGCAAAGATGCCAATGCTGCCCTCGCGCGATTGCGCGATACCTCACTGTACAGCTACGCGTCGCCATATCAGTTAGCCCTGATCCACTTGCTGCTAGGTGAACGTGAATCATCGCTGCGACTGCTCCAGGAAGCGTTTGAAATAAAGGACTCGTGGTTGGTCTGGTTAGGAGTGGAACCACAACTCGACCCACTGAGAGGCGATCCGATTTTCGAATCGTTGCTGAAAGAAACGCGGAATCCTGCGCCGGTTCACAGACCTAGAGTCAAAGCAGTGCCGTCCGAAAGACCAATCTCCGGGCCCATAACGGCGCCCGTGATGGTCGCGCCAAATACCCAAAGCGGGGTAAATGAGGAAGCGCAACAGCTGTTCACTGCCGGTCGTTATTATGCAACGCGCCGCACCGCTGAAGGATTACGACAGGGTATCGAACGCTTCGAACGGGCCGTGGAACTTGATCCGCAGTACGCGATGGCCCACGCGGAACTAGCCGATTGTTATTCGTTACTCAATTGGTATGTTGAACCGCCACCGGCCCATGCGTGGCGACGGGCCAAAGAATCCGCCCTGAGAGCGGTCCAAGCGGATCCCGACCTCGCCGAGGCCCACGCCTCGATGGGGTTCGTCAGGTTGCATTATGATCGTGATTGGAATGCGGCTGAGCGCGAGTTGCGCCGAGCCATCCAGTTAAAGCCGAGCAACCAGGTGGCCCACCGCTGGTATGCGTACAGTCTTTCCGCGATGGGCAGGCATGAGGAGGCACTTTCCGAAATCCAGCGAGCACGGGAGATCTCACCGCAGTCACCGGTTATTGCTACTGCAGTAGCGAACGTTCTCTTTCTGGCCGGGAAATTCGATGAGGCCATCATTCAGTGTCGCAGCGCACTCGATCTGGATCCGGGCGCTGTCGCAGCGCACACAATTCTGCGCTGGGCCTACGAGAAGAAAGGCAAGGCCGCCGAAGCCATCGCCACCTTCGAACAAGAACGCAGTTTCGCAGGCGATACTCCCACCACTCGGGCTAAACGGGCCCATGTGCTCGCGGCCACGGGACACCGCGACGAAGCGCGGTCGATGTTGCAGGAAATAATTGCCAAGCGTCCCGATGAGTGGGTGACCGCTTACGAGATTGCGATCATCTATTGCTTGCTAGGTGAGCGAGATAATGCTTTTCAATGGTTGGCCCAGGCGGAGCAGGAACACGCCGTAGGATTCACCTTTGTCCGCGTAGACCCACACTTGGAGAATTTACGATCCGATCCTCGCTTCGTTGAGATGCTGCGCGAAACAGACAAGACCATCCCCTGATTGCTTGTTGACCTTGAGAGTGCGGCGACAGATCACCGCTCCGGCCAATACTGCAGCGCGTGCCGCAGTCATCATAACCAAAGTTAACTCTACGGTGGGCGTGCCCGGAGTCAACTGACCAAAAGCGGTGATCAGTCACCGCACTCTCAGGCGTCGGGGCTTCAATAACCGCTTGATCCCGCTTGTTAACCCCTTGATAAGACTGTAACAACCCTCGGCTCGCTCGGCCGGCGAGCGGCGCGGACCCCATCCCACGCCGCTCAGCGTGAAAGCGAGTTCCGGTTACTCGCTAACAGCAACCGCTTCGATTACGCTGTAAGGCGAGTTAGTCGGCACAATTCGCGCGAGCTTGAGTCCCGCACGCGCAAACAGTTGCCTGTACTCTTCAGCGGTTCGTTCTTTACCACCTGGTGAAACCAACATCTCAATGTCCATCAACTTCGTGATATCTGGCTCACTCAGCGGTGAAACCACAGACTCAACCAGCAACACCTTTCCCTTGGGCTTCAGCGCGCGTTTGATGTTGGTCAAGATCTTCAACGCTCGCTCATCATCCCAATCGTGAATGATGTGCTTCATGATGTAGGCGTCGGCACCTTCCGGTACGGAGACAAAAAAGTCGCCGGTCGCAAATTCAAATCTGTCGGCCACACTGGCGCCGGCCTTACGCTCTTTCGCTCCTTCGATTACATGGGGGAGATCGAAGAGAATTCCGCGCACGGAATCGTTAGCCTCGAGAATGCCCGTGAGCAGACGACCCTGTCCGCCGGCAATATCTACCAGCGACTCAATGCCGGTGAAATCGTAACTGCCAACTACAGCATTGATGGCCAGGCTGGAAATGCTGGTCATGGCCTTGTCAAAAATCTGCGATGCTTCCTGGTTCGACTCAAAAAACGAAAACACTTCCTTGCCGTGAACCCGTCCCCAGGCCGGCTTGCCCGTCTTCACGCTGTAGAGCGTTTTCCCCCAAACTTCCCAGTGCCAGTCTTCACCCATGAAAATCGCGGCATCCCGCAGCGATCCCGGCACGTTTGACCGGAGCAGATCTGACATCTGATTCTGCTCAAAAACTCGTCCCTCTCGTTCAGCAAACACCCCCCGAGAACTCAAGGCCCGCAGCACGCGGTAAAGCGCATCCGCATCGGCTCCGGCGGCTTGCGCCAGTTCAGTCACCGTCTTGGGCCCGTCCGCCAGAAAATCCGCAATTCCCAGCTTTGCCGTTACGTAAATCCCTTGTGAAGCTAGACTTGCAAATACCATCTCCGTCAGCTTAAAGCCTGGCGGCAGGTCCCTTTGTGTATTTTCCCCTTGCTCTTGACTAGCGACTACACCTATTGAATCTGTTGTTTGTTGTCCTTCAGGAACGACGGTCGACATTAGTTCTCCTCGAGTTAGTTTGCCTGCACAATCCCTGGTTCGATCTCTTCACGTGCTAACGCGCAAAAATTTGTCAACTTGGTTCACCTTCCAAAAAAATATTTTTTTAGTGTGCCGGAGATTTCTGAATGATTCCGTTACAATCCGCACATGCCAAGATATCTCGACGTGAATTCCTGGGCTCGGAAGGATCTATTCAGCTGGTTTCGCCACTTTGATAAGCCCTTTTTTAACGTCTGCGTCCGACTTGATATCACCAAGCTCCTCTCCGTGCTGCGCCCACACCCGGACTGCAGTGTGTCGCTGGCGTACCACTATCTTGCCCTGCGCGTGGCGAACGAAATCGAGCCCTTCCGCTACCGGCTACGGGACGACCGAGTCGTAGTGCATGAGGTCATCAATGGGGGCACGACTGTCCTGTTGCCGAACGACGCCTTTGTCATTGCGTATTTCGACTACGACCCGGATTTTGCGAAGTTTATGGCGGCTGCCAAGCATCGCCTTGAGGAAGCCCGAGTTGGTGACGGTCGGTTCAGGCCGCAGCCTCACGATGATGTCATTCACTTCACGACCTTGCCATGGATAGCGTTCACTAGCTTTTCCCACGCGAGGCAGGCGGACGCGACAGACTCAGTGCCAAAGATTGCCTTTGGAAAGTTTACGAAGGAGGGCGAGAGGATGTGGTTGCCGTTCTCGGTTGAGGTACACCATGCGTTAGTGGATGGTTTGCACGTGGGGAGGTATCTGAACTTGTTTGAGGAATGGCTGCTTGACCCTGAACGACTCTTCTCGAGCTAGAAATTCAAGCGCTTTTCTAACTTGCGTACGCGATCGGCAAGTCGCGCATCCTCGACCTGTTCCACTACGGCAGCAAACGACTTAGTCGCCCCTTGCCAACGCAGTTGCTCCACATCATCGAACAGCGGCGCGTCAGTACGCAAAGTCGCGAGATCCTTGAAAAGCAGCGCCAACTCCCGGTTCTCCGCCTTGAGCGCTTCCGGGGGAAAGTCTTCCAATCTGCCAAAGCGGTTGATGAGTTGAGCGGAAGTTTTTGCGCCGCAACCAGGAATGCCTGGATACCCATCTGCTGAGTCGCCA
>DATFRK010000306.1:0-5292 GCA_035263325.1 Pyrinomonadaceae bacterium
AGACACCTCAGGATCCGCTCACCTCTTTGCGCTCCGCGAAGCTCATTTATGTGCGCTCTTCTTCATTACTGGTCAGCAACACTGTGGTAGAGGAAAAAATTAGCAAGCGTCCTGAATTTCAAAGGCTCGGGTTGATGATTACTCGAGACATCAATGAGGCGGATCTAGTGCTCGAGCTACACCATGATCTGTTTACGATGTACGTCTACACTGCGGTTGATCCAAACACCAGCGTGGTGGTGGCGACTGGCAAGCTAAGCTCACTTGGTGGGACAGTGGCGGGAAAAGTTGCCAAAAGGTTTATGACGCAGATGGTAAAAGCGCGAGCTGGTCTATCCCCCTGACCCACCTGATAGTTCGGACGATGAGAGACCCGATCAGAATGTTGGCCCAGTTCGGCGTGCATTGCCTCACCGCTCTAGCTCTAGCGGTTGAAAGGGTTTCGGCGCAGTCGCAGAGGAAGAGTGCGCGACTGTCTGAGGAGTTGCTCGTCTCCTTACGTTCTGCCAAGCTAATTTATGTGTTCGCGGATCCATTTGCGTTACAGGAATCTGTTATTAAGGAGCTTAGCAAGCGTTCTGAATTTCAACGGCTCGGGTTGACGATTACCAGAGACATCACTAATCCGGACCTAAAATTGGATTTGCGGCAACACAAGTTCCTTGACCTTTACATCTACAATGCGATTGATCGAAGAACCGGCTTGACAGTGGCCAGTGGCAAAGTGACCTCCTTTACCGGCTCCGTTGCGAAGAAAGTTGCCAGGAGATTTATGAAGCAGATGGTAAGAGCGTATCGCAATCGAGAACCCGGAGCGGTAGCGACGGGTTGATACGGTCAAATTAAACTTTCCCTCGTCGTTGTCAACGGAGACAGTTGAAAGAAAAGTTGATCGTACCAACCCGTCGCTACCCCTCCGGGTTCTCTAATGAGAGTTATAGTGACCGCGCAATCTCCGCTGCCACGCGCACGTTGTTTTCCAGCAAGGCAATGTTGGCCCGCAAGGTCGCACCACCGCTGTGACGGGCCATGTAACTCAACAAGAATGGAGTCAGTTCCCGCCCGCCGACGTGGCCCTTCTTCGCTTCCGTAAGTGCCCGATCCAAAACTGCCTGCAGTTGTTCACTCGGAACTTCAAATTCTGAAGGCACAGGTACGGTTACCAGCAACGCATTGTTTAGCCCCAAAGTCCGTTGCATCTGAAAAAGCCTGGCGACGTCAGCCGGTGAGTCTGCTCGAGCGTCGATTGGCAGAGCGCTGCGGCGTGAGTAAAAGGCCGGCATTTCGTCACATTGATAACCGACAACCGATACCCCATGTGTTTCCAACCACTCTCGCGTAGCCGGCAAATCGAGCACAATCTTGGCTCCGGAACAAACAACAATGATCGGAGTGCGTGCCAGTTCTGGGAGGTCAGCAGAAATGTCCGGCAGTGGACCGCGGTGCACGCCACCAATGCCGCCGGTGGCAAACACATTGATGCCGGCGCGATGAGCGATCCAACAGGTGGAGGCCACTGTTGTCGCTCCATTCCAGCGATTAGCGACTGCTATGGGCAGATCGCGAGTGCTGATTTTTTTGACGTCACTGTCTTCGGCCAGCAACTGCAGTTCGGCATCATTGAGACCAATGCAAAGTTGACCGTTTATCACCGCTGCGGTGGCCGGCAGCACGTCGTATTGACGTACGATTGCCTCCAGGTGAAAAGCGGTTTCCAGGTTAGTCGGTTTTGGTAAGCCGTGCGCGATGACGGTCGATTCCAATGCGACCATTGGTTTGTGAGCCGTCACTGCCGCTGCTACTTCAGGAGCAATGCGAATGATTTCTTTGGATAGCATGATGGAAGTCTCGGATATTCAGGAAAAGGGCTTCATCCTGAGACCGGCTTCGTGTTCTGCTGGGGAGCTTCTCTCTTCAACGTGAAAACAGTACCACCGTCGTTGCGCTTGTCCCAGGAGATGTGGGCTTCGATCAAACCGGCGCGCGCGCGCATGTTTGCCAGGCCGCGACCCTCGGCATTGTTATTACCATCCTCGAAAGCACGTCCATTATCTTCCAAACGAAGCAGAAACTCGCCGGGTTCCGCCGACGTTACAAACATCTTCACCTGGGTCGGGGTCGCGTGGCGCCAGATGTTGCTCACCGCTTCCTGGACTATCCGATAAATCTGCATCTGTTCGCTGGGCGCCAACTGGCTGCGCTCCTCAATTGCCTCGTCGCAGTGAAACTCATACTCAAATCGTTTGTCGGGTGGTGCATCCTGGACAGCGTGTGACAGGGCAAACTCCAGCGCGGCCGCAAAGCCAACATTCTGCAATACCGAAGGACTAAGGTCCTCGCAAATGCGCCGCACTTCCTGGGAGATCGATTCAATCTCGCCGCGCAGAGTGGAAGAATTTAATTGCGCCGGCTCACCGTTTGTCTTGAGTTGATCAGTCAAGAGCGCCAGGTGACGCAGGTCGGCGAGCGTTTGGTCGTGAAGATCGCGCGCGATCCGGCGGCGTTCGCGTTCTGCCTCATTCGCGAGATTCAAGCGGGCTCCCGCCAACTCCCGATTTGCGTCCACCAGCGCCGCGCTCGTGGCCACGATGCGGCGTCGTTCAAGAATGGCCCAAAGGAGCGCCAGCAGCGCTAACCCCAGCAAAATTGCCAGCGCCGTTGAGGTCCAGGGAAACGGCGCCCGGGCAACGGTGAAGCTGAAGGTGAGCGGTGCCGAGGCGACCAGGTCCTTGCTGAACGCCCTGGCAGTTACGGAGTACTTTCCCGGTTTTAGATCAGACATCGTAAACTGCGACTCCCGAGAAAGTTTCTGTTTCACTTGCTTGCCGGCACCATCCACCAGGGTGAAGGCATACTGAAACTGTTCCGGGAAGGTGCGACTACTGATCGCGGTTACGTCCAGCAACAAACTATTTTGCGGATACTCGAGACTGAGTCCGGCTGCCAATTCATCAGGCGTGTGCACTCGTTTGCTGATGATGCGTGAGGCAAAAAGTGTCGGTTCAAGATGCCCCGGGCGATAACGCGCGACGCCGCGATTTGTGCCAATCAGTAGCACGTCGCTACCGTCTGCCTGACGTTCTGGCAACACAGCAAACACATTCTGTGACGGAAGCCCTTGTTCTGAGTCCAGTTGCGAGACCACTGGTCCAATGGTGGGATCGAGCAGGACACGCAGTAGACCATTCCCCCTGGTGCCGCACCAAATCTCGTTGAGCTTTTCCGACGGATTCGTAGTTAGATAACGCGGGTCGATATTGGGTATCGTCGGGTTGCAATCGTTTTGTTGATTACATAGCAAGAGTGCATTGGCGGTAGCAAACCATAACGACCCATCGTTGGTTCGGGCCATAGAGCGGACTGTCGCGCCCTTTAAGGCAGCCAGGTTTGACTCCAGCTGAATTGTCTTGCCGTCAGACGAAAACAATCCATCGTGGGCCGTGCCAATCAACAGTCTGTTATCACCATCCGCCAACAGACTGATAACTTCTCGATTACTTTCGTTGTTGGGCCAACTAAGACCGGTGCGCCCCGCGTCCAGTCGTTCGACGCTGCGGCCGAAAATGGCGAAGTAAGTAGCGCCACGAAACTGCGTGATGGCCCGTACGCTGCCGGGCGCGTCGGGAACACCTGAACCCGATTCGAGACGGGTAAAGGTTTGTTCTTCGAGTTTACCTGCTGGCCGTGGTGCGATATAGAACCCGCTCGCTGAAGCAACCAGTAAACGTCCGGACTTATCCTCGGCAATCGCATAGATCGTGTTGCGGCCTAGTTCAGTGACCGAGTTCCAGGTGGAAGTTTCGTCATCGAACACAAACAGGCCGCGATTGGTACCGGCCAGTGTTTTGCCAGTGCTGGTCTGATAGAGCGCGCGTACAAAGTTGCTGTCAGGACTCTCGCCGAGTGACTCGACGCGTGGTGCCTGCGGATCAAAGCGACAGACTCCTCGATCCGTGCCGAACCAAATCACTCCTTCTCGATCACTGAAAATTGAATAGACGTGGTCGGAGCGCAGTCCGCCTGCGGTGCCATCGAAAGTGAAGCGTTGTACTTTTGTGCGCGAGATGCGGAAGACACCACGGCCATCGGTGCCGGCCCACACTTCGTCGCCAATCGAACGTAACGACATTACTGGACCAGTGGGCGCGTCCTCTCGTTTAAAGTTCGCGGGGTCAACGCCGGAGAGCGCTGCCGATTCTTCTTTCTTACTGCGCACCCCGGCCCAGAGGCGGCCATCATTGTCGACTTCCAGGGCGTTGACGAAATAGGCCATTGGCCGCATCTGCGGTTCTTTGGCGATGCCATTTTCGATTTGCAGAATGCCGCGACTGAGGGTGCCGGCGTAAAGCTTGTTGTTGGTATGGGCCAGACTGGTAATCGGGAGACGACCGGGATGATCTTTGTCGGTGCTCTCGAGTGGTTGGTTCAAGATCGCCCGGGTGGTCAGGGTGGTTTGCACAGCAACCTGACGTTCGACGACCAGGCTACTAGTGTCGGCGCTGGCAGTGGTGGTAGAGACCCGACACTCAAAAATCTGTCCCTGCTCTGACGCCAGCAGCACAAGTCCGATTTCGGGAGAAATGATCGAGGAAATTGTTTGCCCGGCAGTTTCCTTAAGCGCTTTGAAGCTACCTTCGAGGTACCTCGCAGCTCCGGCTTCAGTGCCGATCCAAAGAGCGCCGGACTTATCTACCTGTAAGGCCAACACTCGACCTGCGGGTAGTTCCGGATCATTCATCGCCTGGGTTCTGCGTCCGTCAAACTTGGCCAGGCCAGCTTCAGTGCCAAACCACATCGCGCCGTCGTTTGTTTGGGCGATTGCATGTACGCGATCTGAAGGCAAGCCATGAAAGAGAGTGACCGCCCCCCATTGATGCAGGCCGGTGATGGGCGTGGGAGACGGTGAGGGCGAGGGTGATGGCGACGGAGATGGTGATGCTTGCGCCTCTGCTTCGCCACCCTGTGCCGAAGACGTATTCGGTTGTCCCAGGTAGCCCAGAGTAAAAAGGGAAGCGCTAACGAGTAAGACCCACACCACGCGGCGGCGGTGACGAGTGGCGGCGCGATCGATTTGCTGGAAACGAGTCTTCACAGCAGTTTATGAAATGGCAGTTCAGTATGCGAACTCTTTGTAGGTCGGACTTGAACAATCCACCAACTGCCGTTGGTGGAATTTTCCAGGGCGGTGTCTTTGGCGAAAGTCGCTGCAGTCAAGCTGAAAACAACTATAGGGAAAAATGCGATCAACTGAAGTGGGGGATTAGTCATTGGTGGAAGTCTTGCAGTGCTGTG
>DATFRK010000307.1:0-5049 GCA_035263325.1 Pyrinomonadaceae bacterium
ACCTGGAATTCACTGAAGAGATCCCCAAGTCACCCTCCGGCAAAATCCTGCGTCGCGTCCTCGTGGATCGCGAAAGAACAAAGAACAGCAAGCAGTAGAAAGCAGAAGGCAGTGAGTCAGAGGTAGTCTGCGTTAAATAGGTCCTATAGGTCGAATAGGTCCTATATAAGGCTCGAGGAAACTACACTGCCTCCTGCTCTCTGCCTCCTGCCTCCTGTTTTCCTCCCTTGACACCATTTCCGCCTCGATAATAGAGTCACACTGTCAATCGACCACGCTCCCGACAAGGTTGCTGCAATAACGCAGTCGCCGAGTCCTGAAACCCCGAAAAAACCTGAGGAGGGTAATGAGATGCGTACCCGTCGTTCAAATTGGTCGCTGGTCGGCCTATTAATAGTTACGACGATCCCCATCTTTGTGAAGGGGCAAACGAATGCAGGTTGGGCTGAGTGGGAAACGTTGAGACCGGAGGGTGAAGAGTTCTCGGTAACGATGCCCAAGAACCCCTCTGTCGAGATGAGTAAACTGCCTTACCACAAGATGGAATTGACAACCCGGCTTTATCTTTCGTCTTTGCCGAATGGACCAGTGGTGGCAGTCGCTTCTTTTAGTGGTATCAAGTCGAACCCTGCCCAGTATACCGAACTCGAGCGGTTCAATTCTTACGTGGATGCCTTCAAGGGCTGGTTTCCCGAAAAAGCCACCGGTAAAGCCGGCGTCGCGAAAATGACGCTCACGGGAAATAAATCATTTCATGGCTACGACGGGCGCGTTTACAACGTCACCATCGGAACTCTCAACGGGGTGGTCAACGCTTACGTCACGCGAAAGCGGTTTTATGCGATTGTTTCCCTGAACACAAAGAAGGACGAAGAACTACAAGCAAAGTTCATCAGCTCCTTCGATCTGCCGGATAAACCAACCGCTCCACCAGCCGCGGTGGCGGAAAATCAAGAGCAGCCTCCTACCTCGACTGAGGCTAAGCCGAATCCGACAAATACAGACGAGAAGAAGAGTGACGACGCGGCTAACAAAACCAAGCAGGGAGAAGACACTGCTGATTCGGGTGGGCCAAATGCAAACGCCAATGCCGCAAACGGAAATCAAAAGAAGGGCCCAATCAACGGTGGCATCTTGAACGGCAAGGCGATCTATCTGCCCCTGCCGGAAATTCCGCCAGGCGATATCGGTGGCATAGTGATGGTCCAGGTATTGGTGGATGAGCAGGGTGGAGTAGTGGAAGCGCGCGCAGTTTCCGGTCCGCCACAATTTCACGCGGCGGCAGTGAATGCAGCTCGCCTGGCACGCTTTACCCCCACGATGTTAATGGGCGAACCAGTCAAGGTAACAGGGCAGCTCCGTTACAACTTCACTCGCTCATTGTGATTTGCAGAATTCGAGATCTGAGATCCGGTATCTGGTATTACCGATCTCAGATCTCTTCGGTCTCGCCCTACCGTCGCCCCATCGATCTAATAAGTTTCGCTTAAGCGTCGCACTAATGCCGCTTATCGTTCTGGTCCTGTCAAAGAAAAGCAGCCACAGTGACATTCCGCTTTATCGCTTGACGCTGCTTTCCTCACAGTCTATCTTCGCTCGCATTTTACCGGTTCAACTAATGGAGCAACGATAAATGTCATCTGGAATTGCTACTTCCTGTCCGGCCTGGGCAATACCCGGGTTTCTTGAAGCCCGCGACGGTCATCTTTGTATTAATGGGGTCGACGCAATAGAGCTTGTTAAAGAATATAACTCTCCTTTGTTCGTCTTTTCCGAAGCGCGTATCCGCAGCAACATCGAACGGCTGAAACACGCGGCCACTGTAGTGGATCGCCCGATCAAGTTCTGTTACGCGTCAAAAGCCAACTCGAACATGGCGATACTGAAAGCTGTGCTCGACTCGGGAATCGACGTTGAGGTTAACAGTGGTGGCGAACTGTTCAAGGCCCTGCGAATCGGCTTCCGCCCCGACCAGATCATTTTCAACGGTACCAGCAAGTCTGACGACGAGATCGACGAAGCAGTGCGCGCCGGGATTTACGCCATCAACGTCGACTCCCTCTACGAAATCGATCTAGTTGAGCAGTCGGTCACACGGCTGCGCGCGCAAGGTGAAGACGTGGCCCCGGCCCGCGTCACTCTGCGCCTGGTGCCGGAAATCGGCACGCGTTCTCACCTCGGTTTGCAGACCGCATTGCTCACTTCCAAGTTTGGCATCTCATCGTCTGAAGTGCTCGCAGCTTTTCGCCGCGGGCTGAAGAACCCCGAGCTGGTGAACGTAGTTGGCATTCACATCCACGTGGGCTCGCAGACTCCCGACGTGGAACCATTCGCCGAAGCATTCAAAAGCATGTGGGAACACCTGGTGGCGATCTTTCAGGAGACCGGTCACAAACTGGAACACATCAATCTCGGCGGTGGCATTCCGGTGAATTACTTGCGCGACCGGTCACAAGCAGATCAACTGCCGGAACATGAGCGCGACATGTTGGGCGCGGAGCTAGAGCCGGCAGCGGTTCTCACCGAAGCTTTGCGCGTCGCTCGCGAATCTGCTCGCGCTGCCAATGCCGAACACCTTCTGGACGAAGTCACGATCCTGCTTGAACCTGGACGAAGCGTTATTGCCGATGCGGGCTTAGTACTGACGACCGTGCGTAATATCAAGAGTCGGCCCGAAACAGGCGACATTTGGCTGCTTACCGATGCCGGCTACAACATCATGCTGTCGATGAACAACTATAAGTGGTACTACCACCTGATCTCTGCCTCACGCGCCAGCCGGCCGTACGAAAAAGACTACAAGGTAGCGGGCCCGCTGTGTGATTCAGGTGATGTGTACTTCGACATCGAGCGTGAGGGTAGGTTGCCTGACTATCGGAAACTGCCAGCCGACGTACAACCTGGTGAAGTACTGGCATTGTTGAATTGCGGTGCGTATTCCCTGGCGCAAATGTTTCATTACAATGGTCGTCCGCTTCCCGCCGCTGTCCTGATCAAGTTGGACGGTTCGACCAGCCTTATCCGCCGCCGCGACAATTATGAGGATTTGATCGCGAATGATGTTTTTTAATCTGTGAAATCTGCGTAATCTGTGGATAGATTTCTCGCGCGCGCAAACAGATGCAAACAAATGAGAATCACCTAGTTCGCGGACTCGGACTAACCGCCGCAACTGCCGTCAACGTCGCTAACATCATCGGCACCGGTGTCTTCCTCAAGGCCCGGGTCATGACCTGCAATGTAGGTACTCCAGGCAAGGCGCTGATGGTCTGGGTCTTCGCCGGCATGCTGTCGCTAGCCGGTGGTCTAACTTACGCCGAACTGCTCGCCATGAAACCGAAGGACGCCGGCGAGTACGGCATCATTCGCGACGCCTACGGTCGACTGTGGGGGTTTCTTTACGGTTGGACCCAATTCCTCATCGCGCGCTCTGCTTCAGCGGCTGCGCTGGCGGTCGGTTTTGCCATCTTCCTCAACGACTTTCTCCACGGTCAGTTGCAACAAGAGTACTTTCGCCTGCCCATCCTCGGTTGGCCCTTTGGCCGCTTGCAGGTCGTGGCCCTGGGCGCGATCCTCGTCACCACCTTGATCAATTGCGCGGCAGTCAAGGTAAGTGGAAACGTGGCCACCTTTCTCACGGTGCTCAAGGTGTTGCTGCTGATTGGAGTTGGAACAGGCGCATTTCTTTACAGTGGTGGCGATTGGGGCCATCTCTCAATGGCCAACGAGGGCGGAATTTGTGAAGCAGTGGCGGTGACGGGAGGTGGCTTTGCTGGACTTGCCGCAGCGATGCTTGGCGCTCTTTGGGCCTATGATGGCTGGAACAATATCGCCTTCATGGCGGGTGAGGTGAAGCGACCGGAACGTAACCTACCGCTCGCGCTAATCAGCAGCATGATTCTGGTGATGGCCCTCTATGTGTTCGTCAATATCAGTTACTACCACGTCCTGACGCCAACGCAAATTGCCAGCGTTCCCGCGGCGTCATCCACCGCGGCCGAAGTCATCCGGCGCTTGTTAGGTTCAGCGGCGGTTACCTTGATGGCGGCGGCCATGATGACCTCGTCGTTTGGCGCCCTTCATGCTTCGATCCTCGCCACGGCCCGCGTGCCCTACGCAATGGCTCGCGATCGCTTGTTCTTCAGTGGTCTGGCCCAACTTTCGCGGCGCACCCACGTGCCGGTACGTTCCCTGATCGTTCTGGCAATCTGGTCCAGCGTCCTCGCGTTGTCAGGTTCGTATGACGTACTTACCGATTATGCGATCTTTGCTTTGACCATGTTCTACGCAGTAACCGCCGGCGCAGTTTTTGTATTCCGTCGCCGGTTGCCGAACGAGGTACGACCATATCGCACCTGGGGCTATCCGGTGGTGCCAGTAGTGTTCATCGCGGTGAATGCCTGGCTGATTCTGACAACGATCTGGAACACGCCGAAACAATCAGGTGCGGGCCTGGCACTAATCGCCATCGGCCTCCCGGTGTATTTCTATTGGGAGCGCCACAACCGCAAACACCAATAGCGAACCTGCATCCACAGATTACGCAGATTACACCGATTTCCTGTCCTGGTTTGTTAGTCGCGTATTGAATCTGCGTAATCTGTGGATCGTCCGCGGTAAGTTTCACTTCCTAACCACCTGCATCACCGGCGCCGACACACCTTCACTTGTTGTCAACAGAGCTTGTCCATCTAACCGATAGGCAATTCCTTCTCTTTGCTTTTGCTTGCCGAGATTGATTGATATGAACCGCTCTTTCCAGATGTCGTCGAATGTCTTGGTCGACTTTGGTAACACCGCCTCGTAACCGCCAAAGTAATCACAAAGCGCCACTCGTCTTCCATCGGGCGAAATATCCCCGCCGGTAATAATGCCGCCAAACAAGCTGGGCAGCCTTAGTTCGCCAACACGCGTTAGCGTGGTGACCTTATCAGGACGCAAAGGCGCCGCTGCTTTGTAAACACTCGGACTGGCAAACGCGACCTTGTTAACAATGTACAAATCGCCACTCGCGGGATGGACCAACAACGCCTCGGCATCATGACTCCC
>DATFRK010000308.1:0-2964 GCA_035263325.1 Pyrinomonadaceae bacterium
GTATGCGCAGCTGTCCAATCCGTTCGTCGTAGACTGCGAGACCGGTGAAGTCGTGTGGCACGCATTCACCCAGGGCCTGGGATATTGCTTGCAACAGATCGTGAAGATCAAGATTCGCGACGACAGCGTTGTTGATTTCCAGTAGTAGCCGCAGCCGGTCGCGTTCGCGAGTTACTTGTTGTTGTGAAAGCTCGGGGGATTGCATCTTCTATTTGTTTCCCTGCAGTGCTTGTTTCGCCGCTGCTAACTGCGTTTGCTCATCCTTACCCAACTTGGGGTAATGCAGCTCGAGCGAATCGAGAGCTTCGATTACCGCGGATGCCACCACCATCCTGGTGAACCACTTGTTGTCTGCAGGCACGACATACCAGGGTGCATATTCGGTCGCGGTTTGCCTGATCGTTTCCTGGTACGCGTGCATGTACTCCTCCCAATGCTCTCGTTCGTGCACATCGCCAAAGGAAAACTTCCAGTTCTTCTCCGGATTATCAATTCGCTCCAGGAAACGTTTCTTCTGTTCTGCTTTGGAAACGTGCAGGAAGAACTTGCGCACCACGGTGCCATTGTTCGCCAGGTAACGTTCAAAGTTGCGAATATCGGCAAAACGCTGGTCCCAAATGTCCTTGGTGATAAGGCTGGCCGGCAGCTTTTCGTTTGTCAGGTAGTCCGCGTGCACTCTCACAACTAAAGTTTCTTCGTAGTAACTTCGGTTGAAGATACCTATCCGGCCACGCTCGGGCAGGCATTTTACACAGCGCCAGAGAAAATCGTGGTCCAGATCTTCAGACGAAGGCACTTTGAAAGAGTAGACCTGGCAGCCTTGCGGATTGACTCCCGACATGACGTGGTCTATCACGCTGTCTTTTCCCGCAGCGTCCATCGCCTGAAAGATGAGTAACACTGCCCAGCGATCTTGCGCATACAGTTTGTCCTGCAACTTTGCCAGCAGTTGAACGCCACGAGCTAGTGCCTCCTGGGCTCGCGGCTTGTCCACCGATTTGATTCCCAGCGTGTCCTTCGGATCTACGTCCTTAAGCCGAAACTTCTGGCCATCGGTGATCCGAAATGGGCGTGCCAGTTTCTTGGCTTCTTTAAGAAAGGCTTTGGCATCAAGGTTGGTTTTGGTAGCCATTGGATTTCCTGGGGCTGAAAAGTGGGTAAATGTGGAGACTAATATCCCAACGTTTGGGGGCGGGGGTCAACATTTTGGCGATTGCCGATTGCCGATTTTGATGGTCGGGGGTGACTCGGGACGCTAGCTTGGAAATGTCGTTCGGGAATCGCCACCGGGCCGGAACAAAAATATCTTCGGCCGCTGTCGATCTGGCAGTAGTTGCGCGTCGTAGGGTTGAAGGCGAAGAAAACTGTCAATACAGAAAGGATGCATACCATGAAATACTTGCTCTTGATATACGACAACGAAAAGGAATGGGGCTCGCTGAACGAGGCCGAACAGGGAAAAATTTATGCCGACTACGGCAAGTTTTCCCAAAGCGTCAAGGATAACGGGAACTATCTCGGCGGGGCGCAACTACACCCGACCAGTTCCGCTACCAGTGTCCGCGTTCGCGACGGCAAACAACTGGTTACCGACGGACCATTTGCCGAAACACATGAACAACTCGGTGGTTACTACCTCGTGGAAGCCAGGGACATCGACGAAGCCATCAGCATTGCGGCTCGCATACCGTCAGCTCGCTTCGGGACTATAGAGGTACGCCAACTGGTTGAGAGACCCGCGGCCACCACAGCCTGAATCTAGTCGCCGGTATCAGCGACCAGAAAGGAGAGATCATGAAAAGACTCGGCGTTATATTGCCATTGCTAATCACGTTGCTCGCGACTCTTTCTGTAGTGCGCGATTCACTGGCAGAGAGTCAGAAGAAGGACAGTCAGTTTGTCGGTGTTTTTAAAGTGACCCGTTCAGACTTTGTCACCAAGGGTCCCACGCAGGAGGAACTTTCAGTAGTACACGCCCATGTGGAGTACTGGCAGGATCTGATCAAGCGGGGTGTCTGCCAGTTGGCCGGGCATACACTTAACAAGGACGAAAGTGCATTTGGTCTTGTGGTCATCCGGGCCGATTCGGAAGCCGCGGCGAAAAAGCTCGCGGAGGATGATCCGATGGTGCGGGCGGGGATTATTACCGTAACTGTTTTTCCTTTCGAAGGACTAACAGGAAGAAAGGAGCAGGCGACTCTAACGCAGTCGCCTGCAGACCTCGAGGAGATGACTCTCGACTATCTAAAAGGTCTTGGCCGTCAGCAACTGGAAAGAGTGGTCGTTGCTGTGGTTGAGCCTGGCGAGCAATATTGAGCAAAATAATTGAGAATCGATCTGCAATTATTAACTGACAGGAGACCTCCATGCGTTACATGATGCTCGTATACACCAGGGAAGATGCGCAAATGTCTGAAGCGGAAATGGCGGCGGTGGCACACACGCATGAGGAATTAATGAAAGAGGCGAGCCAACGAGGCATCCTTCACGGGGCAGAACCGTTGGCCTCAACCAGCAACGCATTCACCGTGCGGCACCAGGACGGCAAAGTCATGGTAACTGACGGTCCCTTCGCGGAAACCAAGGAGCAGCTGGCCGGCTATTACATTCTCGACTGCAAGACACGGGATGAAGCAATTGAATGGGCCAGTAAGATTCCGACGCAATGTGGTGGCGCTCAAGGTAGCATCGAGATCCGCCCGTTCAGATTTCCTGCAAGCGAGTCACAGGCCTAATCGATCTAGAAACTCGAGATACTGAGGCGCGAAGGTGCCAGACCTGACTCTGAGTAGTCAGGAAGGGGTAAGCGACTTGCCGACTCAACTTACGCTACGAACTTCTGAGCGCACCCCCGCTAAGCTCGCACCAACCTAGTAACTCAGTCAGTAAATGCAAACTTCCACTAGCAACAGAGATTTTTGATCGGCAACATCAGCGGGGGTGCGCTCAGTTGACCGTAGATTG
>DATFRK010000309.1:0-4793 GCA_035263325.1 Pyrinomonadaceae bacterium
CGCCCCATCCAATGCCTCCACTGAGCGGTAGGTTGTCTGCAATTGCGGCCGATTTAACTCCCGGTAAACGGCGCACCCCATCCAATAAATCACGATAAAAGATCTCCCGCCGATCACCCTGGAAACTTGTGCCCGCAACGGACAGGCGCATGCTCAGAACGTTCTGTGCATTGAATCCGGGATTGACCTGCTCGACGCCGATGAAACTACGAATCAAAAGACCAGCGCTGATTAGCAAAACCAGTGAGAGGGCCAACTCGGATATGACGAGCAGTTTGCGCAGCTTCTCGTGACGACCTCCAGAGACGTTTCGAGCGCCTTCTTTCAGAGTTTCGCTCAAATTCAGTTTTGCGGATCGCAGCGAAGGCGCCATTCCGAAGAGAATTCCTGTCACGACCACAATCGCTGAGGTAAAAGCGAGGACCCGACCGTCCATTCGAATGGCCGGAAGCCGAGGGATATTCTCCGGACTAAGCCAACGCAAAACATCCAACATCCAATAGGCGAGCACGAGACCGACGATGCCACCGATAACCGAGAGCAACACGCTCTCAGTCAGCAGTTGACGAATCAGGCGCGAACGGGCTGCACCCAGCGCAGAGCGAATCGCGATCTCGCGTTCGCGTGCAGTGGCCCGCGTCAACAAAAGATTAGCTACATTGGCGCAAGCAATTAACAGCACACAACCAACTGCTGCGAGCAACACAATGAGCGGGCGACGAACATCACCAACTACTTGTTCCAGGAGCGGCTTGACGCTGAAACTGAAGCGACGAGTGACCGGATACCGATCAGGGAACTGTTCGGCCAGCTTTTTAGTGGCGATGTCTAACTCGCTTTGTGCCTGAGCGATTGAGGTCCCAGGTTTGAGCCGCGCCACGAGGTTGTAGTTCTCATCTCCCTGGGCCTGCTTTTCTTCGCTGTTCATTGGTAACGGCAGAAACAAGTCCGGCTCGGGGACGGAGGCGACGGTTGGCACAACTTCGTAGCCCAATGAAAAGTCAGATGGCATGACACCAACAATTTCGTATTTCTCCCCGTTGAGGAGAACTGTGTTCTGAAGTACTTTTTCGTTTCCTCCAAACTCACGACGCCAAAAGGCGTTGTTGAGAATTACTGTGTGGGTCTTGCCAGGCGCGTCTTCCTCGGGAAGAAAGACGCGACCGATGAGTGGTTTCGCACCAAGCAATGGCAGCAGATTTGAAGATGCTTCTACCGCGCCGGCGCGCGTTGGATTACTGAGTCCCCCGACATTCAGACTCTGACCGTGAACGATTGCTATATCTTCAAAGACAGTGGAATTAGCCTTTATCGCTTCGTACTGTCCTGGTGAGGGCCAATCCTTTTCTACATTTGCCCCGGGCGAGTGAGTCCAAATGATTGCCAGCCGGCCTGAGTCTCGATACGGCAGCGGATTCAAGAGCAGCGAATTGACAATGCTGAAGATCGCACTATTGGCGCCAATGCCAAGTGCCAGTGTCAACACTGCCACTACAGTAAATCCTGGTGTCTTAACCAACAGGTGAAGCCCGTAACGGATGTCACGCCAAAATGTATGCATCACTTACCTCACTCTTTGTGCTTTGCGTTGCGTGTTTTGTGCCGGGATCGGATCAGCACAACCTCACGATATGGCCAGGCGCTCGATGTCCATAGATCTATGTTGGCAGCTAGTTCGGCCTAATCAACAACCATGCCAGACGTACGGCAATTGTCTAGCTTGTGCGACCGCGGTAAGTAGATTCTAAAGAATTGGTCTATTGGAATGAAGACTACGACGATAAGGGCAAATCTATTCTTCAAATACTAATTCGTTAATCCCTTCAGTTTTGGGACGCGCAATTCCCATTTTCGCGACAGTGCACTTCAGTAAAACAAAGGACAGTCGCTTCCGTTTCTAGTTGAGTCTGTGCGAACCAACGGAGTAAGTTATGCAACACCTCTCGATCAGGAGGAAGCATGACCCTACTACAGGACTTCCGGTATAGTGCTCGAACTCTCCTTAAGCGTCCTGGCTTCGTAATCACGATCACAATAATTCTCGCCCTGGGGATCGGCGCCAACAGCACGATTTTCAGTGTGGTAAACGCCGTCTTGATGCGGCCTTTACCTTATGAAGCGTCGGATCGCATTGTAATGATCTGGGAAACTAATCAAAGCAAAGCGGTACCAAGGTCAATCGTTTCTCCAGCCAACTTCGTCGATTGGAAGGAGCAGGCCAGCGTCTTCGACCACTTGGCAGCTCTTCGTTTCTGGTACTACACGGTGACTGGTTTAGGAGATCCTGAACGATATGAGGGCGCCCGCGTCTCAGCTGATTTCTTTCCACTGTTGAATGTCAAGCCTGAGTTAGGACGCAACTTTGGACCAGAAGAGGAACAGGTGGGCCACGATCATGTTGTCATCCTAACCCACGCCTTCTGGCAGCGGCACTTTGGCGGCGATCGGAATGTCGTCGGACAATCTCTAACAATCGATGGTGAACCCTTCACGATCATCGGTGTTCTGCCCGCCAGTTTTCGTTTCAGCAGAGTTCTCAATGCTGAGCTGGAATTTTGGATGCCCATTTCTTTCACTCCACAGCAACTGACGCGCGAAGATCGATCCATAACTGTCTACGGCCGCTTGAAGCAGGGTGTGTCGCTGGCCCAAGCCCAAGCAGAGATGGACGGTATCACGCGCCGACTTGAGCAACAGTATCCAAACACCAATCGGGGCTGGACTGCACAAGTGAATAACCTACAGGAACAATCGACCCGTCCCTTCCGTCCCACCCTGGTCATCCTGATGGCGGTAGTCGCGTTTGTCCTACTGATTGCCTGTGCCAATGTAGTCAATTTAGTGCTGACCAGCGCCACCATCAGGCAAAAGGAGTTTGCGGTTCGCCTGGCGCTTGGGTCCAGTGATGCGCGCCTAATCAGACAATTACTCATGGAGAATTTACTGCTCGCGCTTCTCGGCGGCGCTGCGGGCTTGCTGCTGGCCTACTGGACCATGAATTTTGTTAATGCAATCGTGCGCGATCGAGTTTCCTACTTAGAAAAGGTGAGTATCGATGGAAGAGTACTGGGTTTCACCTTAGTCATCTCACTTTTACTCGGAGTTGTCGTCGGCTTGGTTCCGGGACTACGAGCTTCAAGAGTAAATCTGAGAGACGCCTTGCAAGAAAGTGGCCGGACTCTGTCGGAAGCTCCCAGTCGTCAGCGGCTCCGTAATCTTTTTGTTGTCCTCGAGGTCGCGCTGGCCGTTCCGCTGCTAATCGGAGCGGGGTTAATGCTCAGGAGTTCTTTGCTTCTCCAAAATATTGACCGGGGTATCGATCTAAGAAACGTCCTCACTGCGCAGATCTCGTTACCAAAGGCGAAGTATTTTACGGCCCGGCAGACAGCGGCTTTTTACCAGCAGACGCTCCAACGGATTCAATCTGAACCCGAAGTGCAATCCGTTAGCGCGGTCAACTTTCTTCCTCTTACAAATTTCGGAGATGCGACTCGCGTCACGATCGAAGGTCAGACCTCTTCGGCTCCCGGACAAGAACCCACCGTTTCATATCGCGTGATCGATCCAAACTACTTTCGCACGCTGAGCATTCCACTGTTGCGAGGGCGATATTTTACGGACCAGGATGACGATGAGTCGCGCGGTGTCGTCATGATTAATCAAACGATGGCCCGCCGCTATTGGCCCAATGCGGATCCAATCGGCAAACGTATCAAGTCTCATTTCCCCGCCGCGAATGTTCCCTGGCGACCGGCGACAGCGAACACCTGGCTGGCGATTACAGGCGTCGTGGCAGATGTGAAAGAGATCGGAGTCAATGAAGAGCAATCGGCGGAGATTTACCTACCGTATTTACAAAATCCTTCATCTCTGATGAATTTGTTAGTGCGTTCAACATCTGATCCTCTGCACTTAGTTCCGGGTGTGCGCAGTCAAGTTCTGGCGGTTGATGGCAATCAGCCCATCTACAACATTCAGACCATGGAGAGTGTGTTCAGCCAATCCATCGCCGCACCTTACGTGATCACTTCTCTGTTGACGATCTTCGCCGCCGTTGCCTTGCTCTTGGCGGCCATAGGTGTTTACAGCGTTATGTCCTATTCCGTCGCACAGCGGACGTATGAGGTCGGAGTTAGGATGGCCTTGGGTGCTCAGCCGCAGCACGTGTTGAGAATGATTCTTGGCCACGGCTTTAGACTAGTTCTGGTTGGCATTGGTTTGGGCGTGATGATGGCCTTCGGGGTCACGCGCGTGATCTCGAGCTTATTATTCGGCGTGAGTGCTACTGATCCTCAAGTTTTTCTTTTTGTTCCTCTCTTATTGATTGCAGTGGCGATGCTTGCCATTTATGTTCCCGCACGCAGAGCTCTGAAAGTTGATCCGATCGTCGCGCTACGCGAATCGTAGTCTTTAGGGTTAAAGACGAAAGGTGCGACACGGCATTCAAAAATGGACTGAACCCCTAGATTGAGACACTCGAAATAGGCACACTTAGCAGAGAAAGGAGCTGCAAGTGGCCAAGAGACGAGTGGGACGCTATTCGAATGAGTTTCGGCGTGCATGCGTCGAGCGGATGAAGCAATGCGACGACATCTCGGCGCTGTCCAGGGAGTTGGATATTGATCGACGACTACTGTACCGCTGGCGTGATCAGCTCGACCCACCTGATAAGAGCGAGTGGCCGCCACCACAGAACTCACGTGAATCCATGCGCTGGCGCGATTCATAAGCTTGCATAGTCCTGAACACATCGAATGGTGCGGACAGGTCCAAGCCGTCGCGTTCAAGAAAAC